>JAJFIN010000001.1 GCA_021774955.1 Alphaproteobacteria bacterium
GCGCCAAAGCGGTCGCCGCCGGCATGAACCCGATGGATCTGAAGCGCGGTATCGAGCTGGCGGTTTCTACCGTCATTGCAGATTTGAAAAAGCGTTCCAAGAAAACCAAATCCAACGAAGAGATTGCTCAGGTCGGCACCATCTCCGCGAATGGCGAAAAAGAAATCGGTGAAAAAATCGCCGAAGCTATGGACCGGGTCGGCAATGAAGGCGTGATCACTGTAGAAGAAGCCAAAACGCTTGAGACTGAACTCGATGTAGTTGAAGGCATGCAGTTCGACCGTGGTTATCTGTCGCCCTATTTTATTACCAATGCCGATAAGATGGTCGCCGAACTGGAAGATCCTTACATCCTTCTGCACGAGAAAAAGCTCTCCAACCTGCAAGCCATGCTGCCAATCCTGGAAGCAGTAGTGCAATCAGGCCGTCCGCTTTTGATCATCTCTGAAGATGTGGAAGGCGAAGCGCTTGCCACTCTGGTGGTCAACAAGCTGCGCGGTGGGTTGAAAATTGCTGCTGTCAAGGCCCCTGGCTTTGGTGATCGACGCAAAGCCATGTTGGAAGATATCGCAACTCTCACGCGCGGTCAGGTGGTCTCCGAAGATATCGGCATTAAGCTTGAAAATGTCACGCTCGACATGCTGGGTTCCGCCAAGCGTGTGCGCATCACAAAAGACGACACCACGATTGTTGACGGCATTGGCAAAAAGGCTGACATTCAGGCTCGCGTCAGTCAGATCCGTGCACAGATTGAGGAAACTTCATCCGACTATGATCGTGAGAAATTGCAAGAACGTCTGGCGAAACTCGCTGGCGGTGTTGCTGTGATCAAGGTCGGCGGTGCGACCGAAGTCGAAGTGAAAGAGCGCAAAGACCGTGTTGACGATGCTTTGAATGCAACGCGCGCTGCTGTTGAAGAAGGTATCGTGCCTGGTGGCGGTGTGGCCCTGCTCTATGCAAGCAGGTCGCTTGATAAACTCGTAGGTGAGGATGCGGATCAAAATGCCGGCATCGCCATCGTCCGCCGCTCCCTGCAGGCCCCGATCCGTCAAATCGTGGAAAATGCCGGCATGGAAGGCTCGATTGTGGTGGGCAAACTGCTCGAGCAAAAGAGCGCTTCTTTCGGTTACGATGCGCAAAACGGAGAGTATGTCGATCTGGTTGCGGCAGGGATCATCGACCCGACCAAGGTCGTGCGTACCGCGCTTCAGGATGCAGCCTCCATCGCCGGTCTGTTGATCACAACAGAAGCGATGGTCGCCGACGCCCCTGAAAAAGACAAACCAGCCATGCCGGGAATGCCTGACATGGGTGGCATGGGCGGCATGGGTGGTATGGGCGGCATGATGTAAGCCAAACTATTCGTCTGAAGTATAATGAAAGGGCCGCTCAAGTTTTGAGTGGCCCTTTTTTATGGATAAGTTTGCCTATAGACATTACATTTATCCTTGTAAGGTTCTGACGGCGTTATCTTAAGCAATAGTTGAAGTGAGGAAAATATTTTGGAACGGCAAATGAGCGCGATTACCAAACAATTATTCACAAGCTTCGGCAAAGTGGTGGATACTTTTGCACGAACTGTAATTATTTCAGTTGTGGCCGCACTGCAATTTGGTTTTTCTCAAGCGAGCGCGAATGATGAGCTTTACCATTTTCCGAAAATCGAAAAATATTTGATTGATTCCGAATTTATCGACCAAACTTATGAGATCCATGTCATGCTGCCGATCAGCAAAAAGGATGGATCGGAGAAATTTCCCGTTCTCTATATGACAGACGCCAATGGCGGCATCCCTTTTTCCAGTAACACCCGCATTATGCAAACCGCCGCCGAAATTCCCCGCTTCATCGTTGTTGGCATCGGTTATCCGGTGAATAATATTTACGAGGCCCTAAACCTGCGCCAACGCGACTTAACGCCTACAGAATCAGAGCGTCCCGAATATAATTTTCCAATCGAAGGCATCGAGACAATTCAGTCCGGCAAAAAAACCGGCGGTGGCCCTGAATTTTTGCGGTTTATTCGTGAACAACTCATGCCGTTCATCAACGAACGTTATAACACCGTGCCCAACGACAGCAGCTATTTTGGACACTCCCTAGGCGGGTTGTTTGGTTTGTCTGTGCTGTTCCATGCACCGGAAACCTTTAACCGCTATATCATCGGCAGCCCGGCTATGTGGTGGGACAACGAAGTTATTTTTTCCGACGCTCAAGAATTTCTAAATGCAAATGAAGCTTTAAACATCAGCGTTTATATGACCGTCGGCGGAATGGAGGAAAGAGACCGTCCAGAGGCGCATTGGGTTTCTAATCTTTATCGTATGGATGCGTTATTGCGCAGTAAGCCAATAGAAGGTTTTACTCTCAAAACTGAAGTATTTCCGGAAGAAGCGCACATTAGTGTCTATGGCATGCTTCATTCAAAAGGGTTACGGGAGGTCTATGGCCCCGCGAAATGTTCTCTTCTTCAGCCCGGTAGCTGTGAGTAAAACGCGTAACAATCGGCCTCTCAAATTATGAGCGGCCCTTTGATTTGAGCAACTTAAAGATGACTTTGTGATAAGGGGGGAAGGGCCTCACGAAAGACACCAATTCAAGTCTTGCGCTCAAATGATTTCTTAACGCACCCGAAAATATGCACCC
>JAJFIN010000002.1 GCA_021774955.1 Alphaproteobacteria bacterium
GAGTTTTCGACCGCGCAAAGCTGCGACATTGGGTTCACCTGACAATGGTTTGGCGCGGCCCTTTAAATTTTGCGTCAAAGACCGGTCGATTGGTTCCTTGTCGTCGTGCCCCTTGAGTGCCATGTCGGCAGTGACCTTTCGTGTAACCCACTCTTATGTGCGCCTGACCATTGCCAAAGACGGCCCCAGCCTTTATTGCAGCGCTTGTCTTGGCATAGCATGCGTTTTATTAATGATTTGTTAGGCTTCACACGCGTTTTTGACACTGGCGGGCAAGATGATCCTGTTGATCGATAACTACGACAGTTTTACCTACAATTTGGTGCACTATTTCGGTGAGCTTGGCGCAGTGGTCGAGGTCCATCGGAACGACAAAATCTCTGTAGCCGATGCGATTGCCATGAAACCTGAGGCCATTGTTATGTCACCGGGTCCTTGCGATCCCGATAAGGCAGGCATCTGTCTGGCGCTTGTTGCCGAAACCAAGGGCGATATTCCGTTGTTTGGTGTTTGCTTGGGTCATCAAGCGATTGCTCAAACATTCGGCGGAGTGATCGAACGCGCGCCAGAATGTATGCATGGTAAGACGAGCCCGATTGAACATGATGGCACGGGAGTTTTCGCCGGATTGAAAAACGGATTTAAGGCAACGCGGTACCATAGCCTGACGGTTCGTCCGGACAGCATGTCCGATGATCTTGTGGTCAATGCACGCACCAGCGATGGCGTGATCATGGGTATCAGGCATAAGACCCTGCCAATCCACGGGGTCCAGTTTCACCCGGAGAGCATCGCTTCGCAATTTGGCCATGATGTCCTGGCGAATTTCATGAACCTTGCCGGCCTCCCGGTTAAGAGGGCTGCCTAATATGTCCAGTTCGGACGCAATGAAATCCCTCATTGCGAAGGTAGTTTCTGGAAATGTTCTGAGTACGGATGAAGCGCGGTCAGCCTTTGACATCATGATGTCTGGGGATGCCACGCCTGCTCAAATCGCTTCCTTTTTAACCGCCCTCCACATGCGCGGGGAAACACCGGACGAGATTGCCGCCGGTGCGCAAGTGATGCGCGAGAAAGCTCTAAAAGTTGAAGCTCCTGCCGGTGCCATTGATAATTGCGGTACCGGAGGGGACGCTTCGGGCACATGGAACATTTCAACCGGGGCGGCGTTTGTGATTGCCGCTTGCGGTGTTCCGATTGCCAAGCACGGCAACAGAAATCTGTCGTCCAAATCGGGCGGCGCACAAGTTTTGGAAGAACTGGGAGTCAAGATCGACATCCCACCTGAACGCATATCAGAATGCATTCGTCAAACGGGTATGGGTTTTATGATGGCGCCAAACCATCATGCGGCGACAAGACATGTGGCGCCGGTTCGGGTTGAGTTGGGTATCCGCACGATTTTCAATCTGCTCGGCCCGCTATCCAATCCTGCAGGGACAAAGCGCCAATTGATTGGCGTGTTTGCCCAGGAATGGTTGGAACCCTTTGCTCAGGTGCTCAAAAAATTGGGATCGGAAAAAGCCTGGATTGTCCACGGCTCGGATGGGTTGGATGAAATCACAACAACGGGCGCCACACATGTTGCGGCTTTGGAAAATGGCGATATACGCACATTCACCATAGGTCCGGAGGATGCGGGATTGCCAATTGCAGCCCCTGCCGATCTCAAAGGTGGCGACCCGACGCATAACGCTGCGAAGTTGAAAGCGATGCTTGAAGGTGAGACCGGTGCTTATCGCGACATTGTTTGTTTGAATGCCGGAGCTGCCTTACTAGTCGCAGACAAGGTACAAAATCTGAAAGACGGTGTCGCCGCGGCGCAAGAGAGCATCGATCAAGGCGCGGCCTTAAAAGTCCTCAACGACCTCGTCGCATTTACCAATGCGGTCCCGTCATGAGTACTGTGTTAGATCGCATCGCCGAATATAAACTGGAAGAAATAAAACAAGCCAAGGACGCGCGCCCAATTGCTGATTTGGAATCGGTTGCTCGTACGGCCTCTCCTGTTCGCGGTTTTCAAGCCGCGTTAAAAAGCGCTACCGAGGCGGGCCGCTATGGGCTGATCTGTGAAATAAAAAAAGCCAGCCCATCTAAGGGATTAATCCGCGCAGATTTTGATCCGCCAGCGCTTGCCAAAGCCTATGAGCAAGGGGGGGCAACATGCCTGTCGGTTTTGACCGACGCGCCTTCCTTTCAAGGGGCAAATGAATTTTTGGTGGCCGCGCATGCGGCGACGTCCCTGCCCGTTTTGCGCAAAGATTTCATGTTTGACCCCTACCAGGTTGTTGAAGCGCGTGCTCTGGGTGCGGATTGTATATTGATCATCTTGGCAGCGGTCAGTGATGAGCAAGCCAACACATTGGAAGCCGCGGCAAATGAATGGGGAATGGATGTACTTGTCGAAGTCCACGACGAGGGAGAACTCGAGCGGGCTTTAAAACTCAAAAGCACCCTCATTGGCATTAACAACCGAGACCTCAAAACCTTCGAGACGCACCTTGAAACGACTGAACGGCTGACACCGCGTATCCCCAAATCCCACCTTATTGTGGGCGAAAGTGGGATCTCCAGTCCACAGGACCTCGCACGCTTGTCCAAGTGCGGTGTCCGTTCATTTTTGATTGGCGAAAGCCTGATGCGTCAGGATAATGTAGAACAAGCAACCCGGTGTCTCGCCGATGCACATGATTGAATTTCAACACGGTGACCATGTCTAAACTTTCCCATTTCGATGCTGACGGCAAAGCCGCCATGGTTGATGTTTCTGATAAAGGGGAGACCAAGCGTACAGCTGTTGCGCGGGGATCCGTTATCATGAAGCCGGAGACGCTTGCCATCATCGCTGCGGGTACCGCGAAGAAAGGCGATGTCATAGGTGTCGCCCGTGTCGCCGGGATTATGGCGGCAAAGAAAACATCGGAACTCATTCCCCTGTGTCATCCCCTTCCCTTATCAAAAGTGTCGATCGACTTTGAATTGGATGAAGAAAATTCAGCCGCTCATATTGAAGCCTGTGTTGTCATGACCGGAAAAACCGGCGTTGAAATGGAAGCCTTGACAGCGGTCAGCGTTGCCGGCTTGACAATTTACGACATGGTCAAAGCGGTTGATAAAGATATGACGCTTACGGAGGTTAAATTGATCCGTAAAGACGGTGGTAAGTCTGGCACTTATGAACGCGGCGCATCTGTGGAGCGCGATTGATGATTTCAGTTGAGGAAGCACTTGAACGGGTCGGCACTTCAATGCCTCAGGTCGGGGCAGAAAGCGTGGCGCTTAGTGATGCACTGGGACGCGTATTAGCCCAGGAGTGCCCCGCGCGACGCACCCAGCCACCCTTTGATGTTTCGGCCATGGATGGCTATGCCGTGCGCTATGAGGATGTGCAATCGGCGCCATCGACCCTCAAACTGACCGGTCAGTCTCCTGCCGGTGACGCCTATGACGGCGTGGTTCAGCCTGGCGAAACGGTCCGGATATTCACCGGAGCGCGCGTGCCCGATGGGGCCGATGCCATTATCATCCAAGAAGATACGGAAGTAGATGGCGATCAGATTACGTTTAAAGAAGCCGCTCAACTGGGACGGCATATCCGCAAAGCTGGGATCGATTTTACTGAAGGGCTCGTCGGCTTGACACAAGGTAGCGTTCTTTCGCCAAGGGCGATCTCACTGGCCGCGGCCATGGATTACCCGTGGTTGTCGGTGTATCGCAAACCCAGAGTTGCACTTCTTGCAACTGGCGATGAACTGGTGCGACCGGGAGAGCCTTCGAACCCTAATCAAATTATCAGTTCGAATTCACAAGGTCTTGCAGCCTACGTTGAATCTTGGGGTGGCATTCCGATTGATCTAGGCATCGCTGCCGACACCGAAGATAGCCTGAAGCAGCACGCCGCTGCTGTTCAGGGTGCGGACCTTTTCGTGACCATGGGCGGCGCCTCTGTCGGCGATCATGATCTGGTGCAGAAGGTATTGAGCAAAGAAGGCCTCGAAGTGAACTTCTGGAAGATCGCCATGCGCCCCGGAAAACCGTTGATTTTTGGGACTTTTCGCGAAATTCCCATGGTCGGCCTCCCGGGAAATCCGGTATCGGCGCTGGTCTGTGCGCTTCTCTTTATCAAGCCTGCTCTCTTTGCCATGCTTGGCAGAAGCGATTGGCGTCATACTCATGACACCGACTGGGTCGAAACGACGCAGGCCCTTTCGACCAATCAAATGAGGCAGGATTACATTCGGGCAATTGTTGAGCGCAGCTCTGACAACAGACGTTTAGCGACGCCGCTGCCGGTTCAAGATAGCTCGTTGCTTTCTGCGCTTTCTAAAGCCGGTGGCTTGATTGTTCGCGCACCCGGTGCAGAGGCCGTGGCCGTCGGTGAACGCGTCCCGATGATCCCTTTCGGGGTAGATTAAGTCTCGCCGACAAGTCGCTGTATTGTATATCGAACACACCGCGACAATATTCGCTCAGATTGTGGACAATTTTGGGGGAAGCCTGTTGAACCAAGGGGTTCAGAATGTACTATTCGGCGTAGTACAATTCTCTTTGGCAACAATTTAATGGGTGGGGAGCAAATGACAGCATCCTTTAAGAAGACACTATTAACGTCGGTTTCTGCATTGACATTTATCGCAGCACCGGCATTCGCACAGGACGGTGCTGTAGACGAGATTCTCGTCACGGCGACCAAGCGTGCGGCAACAATTTTAGACGTGCCGTTTTCAATCAACGCACAAACGCAAGCCGACATGCAGCGCACAGGTGCTGCTAATCTTGAAGATATCTCTCGCAATGTCGCTGGCCTAACGATCCAAAATCTTGGACCAGGCCAGAGCCAGGTGGCTATTCGCGGTGTTTCGGCGGGGCAAATCGTTCGTGACCAACCGGGCGTTAAAGAACAAGTTGGTGTTTATCTCGATGAGTCAGTGATTTCTCTTTCATTGTTCACACCAGACCTTGATCTGTTCGACTTGAACCGCGTTGAAACACTTCGCGGACCGCAAGGCACTTTGTTCGGATCTGGCTCGGTCGGCGGTACTATCCGCTACATTACCAACCAACCTGACCCCGAAGCCTATGAGACAACCATCGAAGCCAGCCTCAACACGATTGATGATGGCGGTGAAGGTGGTCATATCAAAGGTGCGGTTAACTTGCCGCTTGGTGACAAAGCAGCCTTGAGGATTGTTGGTTTCCATACGGAATATGGTGGCTTCATTGATGCCCTCACCGAAACGGGAGGTGTCATTGAAGATGTCAATAGCGGCAATCGCACCGGTGGTCGGATCGCTCTGCGTTTTGAGCCGACAGACAATCTTACGATTACACCGCGGGTGATCTTTCAGAATATCGAAACTGACGGGTTTAATCGCCAAGAGGTTTTCAATCTGTTTGCCAATCCGTTTACGACAACGCGTCCAGCCATCACTTTGGGTGAGCGTCAGCAATACCTTCTGCTTCGCGAAGCGTTTGAAGATGAAACACTGATCGCGGACTTGACGGTTGAGCTTGGCTTTGACGGTTTCGATATTACATCAATCTCAAGTTACACAGACCGTGATATCCTCGTCAGTCGCGATGCCAGTGCATTGACCGGTAGTGTGTCTGTCGATTTGGGTTACCCTGCGGCTGCGGTCACGTTGCCGTCAAACTTGCAGGACCGGACCAAGGTTGAGCAATTCACTCAAGAGATACGTATCGCGTCAAATGGCGATGGCCCGCTTCAATGGCTGGTTGGTGCTTTTTACTCTGATACCGATCGCGTCTATTCTCAAAGACTGCCAACACCCGGCTATGATGCTTTCACCGATGCCACATTAGGCGCCGGGACGTCAGCGGCAGTGGCCAATGGCTTTGGGGCTGATTCACCGTTTAACTCCGACCTGCCCTACTCAATCGAGCAGTTCGCGATTTTTGCGGAAGGCACCTATGATGTCACTGATCGTTTTCATGTGACAGCTGGGGGTCGTTATTACGACTTTGATGAAATGCGTACGATTACCACAGGTGGCCTCTTTGCTGCCGGTGATAGCGGCACTGTCGACACAACATCGTCTGACGGATTTACACCGCGGATCATGGCAAGCTTTGATGTCAGTGATGATGTGGTTTTGAATGCGCAAGCATCGCAAGGCTTCCGTCTTGGCGGCGTGAACGATCCGCTGAATGTGGCGCTTTGTACACCAGCTGACGTTGCGATCTTCGGTGGTTTCCAGAGCTATGATGACGAAACACTGTGGAACTATGAAGCTGGTATTAAAG
>JAJFIN010000011.1 GCA_021774955.1 Alphaproteobacteria bacterium
TTGACGACGCTTTATCAGAAGTTGTAGAGGCATTGGCTGAAGCTCAAGACGATATTGAAGAAGCTTCCCACGAGAGCCACAAGCGCATGCGGATAATCATCAAATCAACAAGTGACGAAAAAGACTCTCAATCAAAGCGGAATTCCAATGATTCCGCGACTGGAAGCCCCCAACCACTTTCCCCCCAACCTAACTAAAGACTTGATATTTTGAGCACAGGATGGTGTTTCTGCTAGAGATACCATCCTGTTTTTTTAAAAGTGCGTCCTTGTGTAAACCCGCTTTCTTTTCGCACGTCTCAACAGGAATAATGTGGTTTTGCAATTGATTGAAACTTGAGAGGGTGAGGATCCCAATGAACCCGTCGCGTATCGGTGCCGCATCTCTGCTCCTTGTATTGATCTATGGATATATCGGATGGCGACCGTTTAGTCCCGATTTCGACGGCAGACTGCACGGGCCGGTAAAAGTTACGATTGATATGGATGATGATGAGCTTCGCGACGAAGACAGAATTTTTCACATCCGAGATCATGATGGCACTTCTGTCTCCTTCGAAATGGAGGGACAAACGTTCATCATCAAAAAGCACGAAGACGGCGAAGTCGTGGAAGAGAGGATCGATCTCTCCGGTCCGTTGGGAGCCATCGCCAGTACATTTGCCGATGCGGTCGATGAGGCGCAAAGCGAGATGGAAGATTTCGGAGACGAATTGGAAGATCTTGTTGAAGAACAAGTGGAATTGGAAGCCGAACGTTTCGCGTTGGAAATTGAACAAGATGCCGAGGAAAACGAACGCCTCCGAGAAAGACTTGAACGCCTAAGAGAACGCCAAGAAGAACTGCGTCAAAAAACTGAACTTGCTCAACAAAAGATTGAACGGGCGTTTCAAGGTCTTGAGGAACGCCGAGAGGTAGTGATCATCAAGAAAGAGGCTGCGGATTCAGCGCGCTCAAAAGCAAACGACGATGCTCGGGCCAAGAGTGAGAGACACTCTGAATCCTTGAGCGAGAGCCACGCCGCCCAAGATTACTCACGCCAGGATTTGAGACAGCAAAATTTTGCGAATATGGATTTATCGGGAGCTAATTTCAGTCGAACCTCTCTGCAAGGTGCAAACTTCAAAGGAGCCGACTTAACCGGTGTCGAATTTCGCAGGGCCAACTTGCAAGGTGCCAATTTGGCCGGGACAAACTTAAGTGGCGCAAATCTAGTGCGCGCCGATCTTCAAGGTGCAAATCTTGATGGCGCTATTTTAAATAGTGCTGACCTGACGCATACAAATTTAACAGCTGCCGATTTGACAAATGCTGACCTTCGAAATGTAAAGATTTACAAAACGATTTTTACTGGAAGTCGTATGAAAGGCGCGCAACGCGACCCGGGTCAAAACTACGGTGTGAGAGGTGAGTTCGACTGGACTGAACCCGTTGTACCGCCTGTTCCCCCCGTGGCCCCGGTTCCTGCTGTGCCGCCGGTCGCACCTGTCCCAGCGATACCGTCAGATGATACGGACGACGAAACTTAACTAACAAATCTCTCTTTTGCTTGTTGGGTTTTATGAAGTGATCGCTGCCATCTGTGTCGGCGTACGGTAGAAAATATGCTGACCGATCTGGACAGTTTTTTCTAGCGACGAAGCCCAATGAGGCTGCACGTAAGTGGCATGATAATGCGTTGCCGAATGTGTCAGCGATAAATCTTCCTCGGTCGTAAGATAATTTGCAATGAGGCGCGCCCGTCTCCAAGCAGATGATGTTTCTGCTGGGTCGTCTGTATTACCGTCACAAGCAAATGAAAACTGACAACGGTTTTTCATGTGGTCGTTTTGGAATACGACTTCACATACAGAATCTGGATAGCGACGGCTTTTGGTTCGGTTGAGGATCACTTCGGCAACTGCCATTTGCCCTGATACTGATTCACCACGTGCTTCATAGTAGATCGCTTGAGCCAGACAATGGGTTTCTGGAGATTTTTCCTCAAGCACTGTGTCGTTGATTTCGGCAAGAGCCGTTTTCAATGATTGTCCATTGGCGACAATATTTTCGCTCATATCAACTATGGACTTTTCCAAATCCGATGGATTTCCCGTCAGCGTAAGGATGATGACATTCGATCCCATTTGGGAAGCCAATGATTGCCCACCCAGAATAAGTCCATAAACGACAGCCAGGGTCGAAAATATCGACCACACTTTGATCTTATCGCTTCGTTCCATTTTCGTTGGCATGACCATATTCACACCCCATCCTTGTTTCTTTTCTAATCGGACCTGACTTTTTTCCGGTCAGGAACGCCCATTTATTCCTGGGCGCGGACTCTTACTCGTTAACCCTATATTGGGTCAATGTGAGTCTGTTTCATGGGGTATTTCGCACAAAGTGTGCCAGCCCACCGATTCCAGGCATTGCCTGGCTTAACGCTATATTTTCACGATTCTATTCCTCACGCACGGCGTCGATGAGGCGAATCTGCGTCAATTTGTGGCAAAATAGTCCCTATATGGGAATCGCACTAATTAAGTTTTTGACAGGCGAATCGTGACCCTAATCTTGCGATGAAGTAACCGTGTTGGAGAGGGCCGCCTGGGCTGCAGCAAGACGTGCAATAGGAACGCGGTAAGGAGAACAAGAAACGTAATCAAGCCCCGTATACTGACAAAATGCGATGGAACTAGGATCACCTCCATGTTCGCCGCAAATACCAAGCTTCATATTAGGTCGTGTAGCACGACCACGCTCGGCGGCTATTTTAACGAGTTCGCCCACGCCATCGACATCAAGAGAAATGAAGGGGTCTTGTTCAATTATGCCGTTGCGCAGATAATCATTTATGAAGTCAGCGGAATCATCACGGCTAATACCATAAGTTGTTTGGGTGAGGTCATTGGTACCGAAACTGAAAAACTCAGCGGTCTCGGCAATCTGTCCTGCCCTTAATGCCGCGCGTGGTAATTCAATCATGGTACCGATCAAATAGTCTAATTTTACCTTGCGTTCCTGCTCAATTTTCTTGGCAACGCCAGCAATGCGTTCACACAAAAAATCCAGTTCCGGTTTACTTGCCACCAAAGGGATCATCACTTCTGGCGTGACTGGTTGCTTTGTTTTTGCGCTGGCATCCAGTGCAGCCTCAAAGATGGCGCGCGCCTGCATTTCATAGATCTCGGGATAAGATATGCCCAACCGACAGCCTCGGTGACCGAGCATTGGATTGGTTTCGTGAAGCGCCAATGCGCGGGTCTTCAAACCCTCAACATCTAAACCTGATGCCTCGGCAACTTCCTCGATATCTTTTTCGGTGTGAGGCAGGAACTCGTGCAGAGGGGGATCAAGTAGTCGGATGGTGACCGGCAAACCGGCCATAATTTCAAAGATCTCCTGAAAATCCTGACGCTGCATGGGCAAGATTTTATCGAGGGCTGTGCGCCGTCCTGCTTCATCTTTTGCCAGGATCATTTCCCGTCCCGCGATGAGGCGGTCTTCATCAAAGAACATATGTTCGGTGCGGCACAGGCCAATACCTTCAGCGCCAAAATCACGGGCCGTCTGCACATCATGGGGTGTTTCGGCATTGGTTCTGACTTTCATATTCCTAATTTTGTCAGCCCAGATCATCAGGGTAGAAAAGTCGCCGGACAATTCTGGCTGAATGGTCGGCACTTCGCCTTTGATAATCTGCCCTTTGGCGCCATCAATGGTTATCAAATCACCTTTTTTGACGATTAGTCCGGATGCGGAAAACTGTTCTTTGGCATAATCGATGCGAATGGCTCCGGCACCTGAAACGCACGGCCGGCCCATACCGCGTGCGACCACAGCTGCATGGCTCGTCATGCCTCCTCGTGAAGTCAAAATTCCCTGAGCGGCATGCATGCCGTGGATATCCTCAGGGCTGGTCTCGGTGCGAACAAGAACGACCTTGTCACCTTTGGCGTTCAAGGCTTCGGCTTCGTCGGCACTGAAGACAACCTTACCGCTGGCCGCGCCAGGAGAGGCTGGTAACCCCGTTGCGATGATGTCGCGCGCTACGGACGGATCCAAAGTGGGATGGAGCAATTGGTCGAGAGAGGCCGGGTCAATTCTCTGAACAGCTTCTTGTTCGGTGATTAAACCTTCGTTGGCCATATCAATGGCGATCTTCAACGCAGCCTTCGTGGTGCGCTTGCCCGATCGGGTCTGGAGCATCCACAGTTTGCCTTGCTGGACGGTGAACTCGATGTCCTGCATATCGCGATAATGAGCTTCGAGTCTTTTGTAAAATTCGGTCAATTGCGCAAACGCTTCCGGCATGACCTCTTCTAAAGCCGGATCGACAGAGCCCTGCTCATCTTTACCTGAGATCGTGATTTGCTGTGGGGTGCGGATACCGGCAACGACATCTTCCCCTTGCGCATTGAGCAGATATTCTCCGTAGAACGCATTCTCGCCGGTCGAAGGATTGCGCGTAAAGGCAACCCCGGTTGCCGATGTTTCGCCCATATTGCCAAAGACCATTGCTTGAACGTTGACGGCCGTGCCCCAACTCTCTGGGATATTGTGCAAGCGGCGATAGGTTTCAGCACGCGCATTGCCCCAGGATCCGAACACGGCGGTTACAGCACCCCAAAGCTGATCCATGACGTCTTGCGGAAACGGCTGGTCAAGCTCTTGTCGCACGCAATTTTTGTACTGCGTGACAACCTCTTTCCAATCTTCAGCACTTAAATCTGTGTCTAATGTGTGATCCTGAGTTTCTTTGAATGTTTCCAAAATCTCTTCAAAAAAACCATGGTCAACGCCGAGAACGACGTCGGAATACATCTGGATAAACCGGCGGTAGGAATCAAAAGCAAAGCGTTCGTCGCCCGATAGCTTTGCTAGGCCGACAACGGTTTGGTCATTCAGCCCGAGATTGAGAACTGTGTCCATCATGCCGGGCATGGAGGCACGGGCGCCAGATCGCACGGACACAAGAAGCGGATCGGCGGAATCGCCAAATTTTCCTGTGACTGCTTTGCTGATACTGGCAAGCGCCGCCTCAACCTGTTTATCCAGGCCGTCTGGATATTGTTTATTGTTGTCGTAGTAAGACGAGCAGACTTCTGTTGTGAGCGTGAAACCTGGCGGGACCGGAAGACTGAGATTGCTCATTTCTGCGAGGTTTGCGCCCTTGCCTCCCAGAAGGTTTCGCATCTCAGCGGTTCCTTCTGCTTTCCCGGCGCCAAAGTTGTAAACCCACTTTGTCATAGTGTTTTAGCCTTCAACTTTCGAAAACTCAGCAACACTCGCAAGTGTTGACCTAATTTGCGCAAGGATGAGTAAACGATTGTGTCTAATGTTTGTGTCACCCGCATTCACCGTTACTTCATCGAAAAATGCATCGACCGGCTCGCGCAATACAGATAGGGACGCCATCGCCGCTTCATAATTTTCTTTGTCGACATGGCCTCGCACATTTTCAACAGCATCTGAAAGACGCGCATAGAGCACGCGTTCTTCGTCTTGCTCGAACAATGCGACGTCGGGAGTGCCGGAATAGGTTGCTTTGTCTTTTTTCTCTTCTTTCGAAAGGATGTTCACCGCCCGACGATAAAGCGTCAGCAAGTTGGCGCCGTCTTCGCTATCTAGGAACTGTCTGAGCGCTTCGGTGCGTGCTACAATCAATACTAGATCGTCTTGTCCGCCAAGCGCGAACACAGCGTCGATCAAATCGTGGCGCAGGCCGGCTTCCCTCATGTGAACTTTGAGCCGATCGGCAACGAAGGCTAACAGGTCTGCTACTTCGCCATATTCAACGATGCGCTTTCCGGACGCGCCATCAATCGAGTGCTGCGCGGCGGCTTGCTTAAACAATTCTATTAGATGGATACGGACATTGTTTTCAAGAATGATGCGGATCATGCCCAATGCCGCACGACGCAACGCAAACGGGTCCTTCGAGCCGGTTGGTTTTTCATCGATTGCCCAAAACCCGGTCAAGGTATCGACCTTGTCGGCGAGAGCGACAGCAATACTCACCGGTTCAGACGGGCATTGGTCATCGGGACCAAGCGGCGCGTAATGATCCGCCACGGCTTGAGCGACACTTTCAGGGCGCCCTTCTTCAAGCGCATAATAATAACCCATCAGGCCTTGCAGTTCAGGAAACTCATAGACCATGTCAGTAGTGAGGTCCGCCTTGGCGATACTCGCAGCCTCGCTTGCCAGATTTTCATCGGCACCAACAATCTTGGCAATCGATTTGGATAGTTTTCCGATCCGTTCGATTTTTGCCGCGACCGTTCCCAACCGCGCATGAAAGACCATCTTGTCGAGGCGCCCAGAAAACTGCTCAAGTTTTGTCTTGCGGTCTTGATCCCAAAAGAACTTGGCATCGGCGAGCCGCGCGCGCAACACGCCTTCATTGCCAGAGATAATTTTGCCGCCGTTATCCTTGGTTTCCATGTTGGACACAAAGATGAAGTGAGGGGCAAGCTTGCCAGTCTTTCGGTCAAGCGTTGAAAAATATTTTTGGTGGGAGGCCATCGATGTCATCAAGACTTCTTCCGGTAGATCCATGAACGACGGATCGATCTCACCCATATGAGTAACGGGCCATTCAACCAAACCTGTCACTTCATCAAGGAGACCTTTGTCTTCTTTGAGTTCCAATCCGGCAGCATCGGCGATCCCTTGCGCGTCTGACCAGATCTTGTCTCGGCGCTCATCTTGATCAAGAACAACATGGGCTTTGGCGAGTTTCTTTTGGTAGTCAGCAAAAGACGCAATTTTTATTGGGTCCGGAGCCAGAAAGCGGTGACCCCTTGTAGCGTTCCCGACGTTTATGGTTTCAAAGTCAAAGACAATCGCCTTTCCATCCAAGAGGCACAGGATCGAATGTAGCGGGCGCACCCACCGCAAAGCCCCACTGCCCCATCTTTGAGATTTAGCCCAAGGAAAATCTCTGATGACTGCCGGTACGATGTCGCTGATAACGTCCGTCGTCGGACGGCCTTTTTCTTCGATGGTTGCCACATAGAAGGACCCCTTCGGGCCTTCTCTTGTCTCGACCTGCTCGAGGGTCAATCCGACGGAGCCTAGAAACCCATTAATTGCTTTCTGCGGAGCATCCGTCTTAGGCCCTTTGCGTTCCTCTCGCCGGTCCGGTTGGGCAAGTGGTAAGTCATCTATCACCAAGGTAAGTCGTCGTGGCGTGACAAATGATTGAGCAGTGTCAATGTCAAAACCAGATTGCTTGAGACGGTCGGTCACAAGCCGCTTTAAATCCGTTGCTGCTTTCGCCTGCATGCGTGCGGGAATTTCTTCAGAGAATAATTCGAGCAAAAACTCCGCCATGGATTAAACCTCCACGCCTTGGGTTTTAAGCCACTTCTCCGAGCATGCTCGTGCGAGCGCTCGGACCCGACCAATATAGGCGGCGCGCTCGGTCACGCTGATGACACCGCGGGCATCGAGTAGATTGAAAATGTGACCTGCTTTGAGCATTTGGTCATAGGCCGGCAAAGGTAAGTCCTTGTCTGCAATCGCCATGCATTCGGCTTCAGCATCGGAAAAATGCTGGAATAAAACATCCGTATTGGCGTGTTCGAAATTGTAGGCCGAAAACTCTTGTTCGCTTTGCAGGAAGACATCGCGGTACGAAACACCGGCGCCATTGAAATCAATGTCGTAAATATTGTCGATGCCCTGGATATAGGTCGCTAGACGCTCCAAACCGTAGGTCAGTTCACCGGTTACGGGATGACAATCAAATCCGCCAACCTGTTGGAAATAAGTGAACTGGCTGATCTCCATGCCATCAAGCCAAACCTCCCAGCCGAGACCCCAGGCGCCCAGTGTGGGGTTTTCCCAATCGTCCTCTACAAACCGAACGTCATGGCTCAACAGATCAATGCCAAGTGCGGTTAAGCTTTCAAGATAAAGGTCCTGAATGTTATCGGGCGATGGTTTTAATATGACCTGGTACTGATAAAAATGCTGTAGCCGGTTTGGGTTATTGCCGTAGCGACCATCGGTTGGCCGACGAGAGGGCTGAACGTATGCGGCATTCCAAGGTTTCGGTCCCAAGGCTCTCAAGGTGGTCGCCGGATGCGAAGTTCCCGCCCCCATCTCCATATCATAGGGTTGAAGCAGCACGCAGCCTTGATTGGACCAATAGGTCATGAGTTTCAGAATCAGGTTCTGAAACGAATTATCAGCACTGTTCGAATCGACTGCCACCGGGTTCTCTTCCAGGAAGTCCTTGAAATTACGGGAGAATCTGAATGCGCTTTTACGCGGAGAGTGCCCCGCGCAAAGGCAAGGGGAAGCTACAAGCGCGACCCATGAGGGTCAAGGCAATGTTGCGTATGCGAAGGTGAGAAAGGCATGGACCGTCCGGGCAGATTTCCATCCAGAATTGCGCATCAAACCCCCGCGTTATCCTGAGGAGGATGTGCAACATCCGTCTCGAAGGAGTGAAGTTTCATCTCCGCCATGCCTCCTTCGAGACGCCGCCTTTGGCGGCTCCTCAGGATGACGT
>JAJFIN010000101.1 GCA_021774955.1 Alphaproteobacteria bacterium
GGCGTCACCGTTCCCGAGGCCCCGGAATCCGGATTGGTCCAAGACAAAGTTGTGTCATTAGCGGATTGGTTCAATGCTTGGTTGGTGGTCCGATCCATATAGGCATAGTCGCGTTCATCGAGCCGCGCACCAATACTACCGCCGATATAAGCCCCCAGTACGCCGCCAAAAATGGTTGCCGCCGTCTTGCCGCTGCCTTCGCCAAATTGCGAGCCGAGATAAGCCCCGCCGACCGCCCCGACGATCTGGCCAATCTGTTGATTGGAGGTGCCCTCGCACGCCGTGAGTGTCAGGGATGCCGCCGCGACACTCGCTAAAACCAACCGTCTGCTGGCCCTTCTTTGCCCGTTCAAACCTACAAATTCCATAATAAATTCCTCCGTCCCGAGTTTCGCGCCACCCTCTACCACTTCATTTTCGCTCAACCGGCGCCGCTTGCCAAGCTCTGGGTGACAACAGGTGTTGAAAGCCGCTAAAAGACTAGTGTATTGGCTCCTTCTCCTGGGGCTCAAACAACGATAGGAAGATCGGCGATGCCGATATCGACCGGCGCAAGCAACAGCCAAGACGGTGACGCACCGGAGGTTTTCACCTCCGACGATCCCTTTGCCCTGTTTGATGAATGGATGGCGCTCGCGGTCGACGGGGAGAAAGACCTGCCCGATGCTTGCGCGCTCGCCACGGCGGACGCCGATGGCATCCCCAATGTCCGCATGGTGCTGCTCAAGGCTGCCGACCCACGCGGCTTTGTTTTTTATACCAATCTTGAAAGCGTCAAAGGCGAGGAGCTTCACGCCAACCCCAACGCCGCTTTGTGTTTCCATTGGAAATCGATCAAACGCCAGATCCGCATTAAGGGCATGGTTGTTCCGATTACAGATGAAGAAGCCGACGCTTATTTTGAAACCCGCGACAAGGGCAGCCAGATCGGCGCATGGGCCTCACACCAATCGCGCACCTTGGAGGGCCGCTTTGAACTTGAACGCAATGTTGCCAAATACGCCGCCAAATACACTTTTAAACCGGTACCCCGGCCTTCTCATTGGTCGGGCTTTCGCATTCAGCCGGTCTCCATTGAGTTCTGGCGCAACCGCACTTCAAGGCTCCATGATCGCTTGGTCTTTAACCGGGACGATGTTGAGAACGACAATTGGACCACCGAACGCCTTTATCCGTAACCGGAGTAAATGAACATGCCATCGGAAGCGGAGCATATCTCTAACACAAAGACGGCAGGCGAGGGCGCACCGCCCGTGAACGGGGACCCGTCACAACAATCAGACGCCATGCCTGCGCCGGAGCAAGAAAAACTTCTGCGCCGCGTCACCTTGGCTGCCGTGATGACCGCGATCTTCCTGGTCATGATTAAACTCATCGCTTGGCTGGTCACCGGTTCGCTCGCCATATTAGGCACGACCGCTGATTCCATGCTCGATCTTTTTGCCTCCGGTGTTAATTTTGTCGCCATTCGCCACGCGCTCACGCCTGCCGATGATGAGCACCGGTTCGGCCATGGCAAAGCCGAAGCCTTAGCGGGCATGGGCCAATTCGCCTTGATGACCGGCTCAGCGGTTTTCCTGGCGCTTGAATCCGTACAACGCGTCGTCGACCCCGAGCCCGTGCGCTATACCGGGCTCGGCATCGGCGTCGTCCTCGTCACCATCGTCGTGACGTTCGCCCTTGTCGCTTATCAACGATACGTTATTGCCCGCACGCGCTCGCTCGTGGTCTCGGCCGATGAGCTTCACTACCGCGCCGACATATTGCTCAATGGCGCCGTTCTCATCTCGCTGGTCGTGACATCCTTCGGCGGTGTTGTCCGCGCCGATGCTTTTTTCGGCTTCGCTATTGCCGCTTATTTGGCTTTCTCGGCTTGGCAAATCTTCCGCCGCTCGATCAACGAATTGATGGACCGCGAGTTCGAACCCGAAGAACGTGAACGGATCAAAGCCATCGTCATGGCCGACCCGGACACGTTGGATATCCACGACCTGCGCACACGCCGCGCCGGCGTCCACGCCTTCGTCCAGTTTCATTTAGAGCTCGATCCTGACATGACGTTGTTCAAAGCCCATGAAATCGCTGACCGTGTGGAAGCGGCAATCAAGAACGCCTTTCCCGATGCCGATGTCATCATTCATGAAGATCCGGCCGGCTTTGAAGAAGTGCCGAAGCTGAGACGGACTTGAAAGTTGGGATATGAGGTAGAATTGAAGAGACAGTTTACTTAGTTTGTATCAAGAGCAAACTTGCATGGTTCGAGGCACGATCATTGATCGCTCTTCGCACCATGACCTAAATGTTATGTCACCCTGAGGAGCGCTAAGCGCGTCTCGAAGGGTGTAGCCAGAATTATGTAAACGGTCCTTCTAATTCCCAAGAACACGTATTGTGCCCCTGGAATTTCCGTTCGTGTTTGGTAAAGTTGTGCTGGTGGCATGTATTGGCATTAACACGGGATAATCAAATAGCTGACTTTAGGCACACGCTGCATGCCAGTTAACTCAGGAATTTGAAT
>JAJFIN010000102.1 GCA_021774955.1 Alphaproteobacteria bacterium
CCCGATCCATAGACCGAGGTTAACACGATTTTTTTCAAAGGGGGATAGTCCTGCGGCTCTGTTGTGTGAAGATTTTATCTCAACATCGACCTGCCACGTCTAAGCCACTGATTCTCGGATTAAATCTAACTCCGGCCGAAAAACCATCATAATTTCGACTTGCTTCGACATCAGGCTGGTTTGGGCGTATGGTTAACCGACCCTAGGGGTAACCAGCGCGCGGACGGCCGAAAGCAATGAGGGTGGCATTTTTGGCAGAATTCTGCTGGTTTGGGAAAAATAGCGTCAGGTGGGGGAACCGATGCGACACATTTATACTGCACTTTTTGTCTTAGTTTTTGCCAATACGCTTTCTGCCTTCACTGGCGCCAGCCTGGCTGAACCTCCAGAGCTTGATCACCCACTGATTGAGGCAGGGTTTGAGATCCCCAATCACAAAGCCGCCGGCGATCGATTGAAGGCTCATATTGAGCGGCTCGCTGCGCGCGCTGGCGCTCTGAAGACCGGTACTGACACCAGTGACCTCGATACCGCCTTGGGAGACATTTTTCTACCCGATAATGCGCAAGCCTTTGAGCGAACCTACGATGACGAACTCGCAGTCGCTCAGGCGGGTTACAAATTAGATGCTTGGGAAAAACTCGCCGACCATTATTTGGAACAAGGCCAGCTTGATAAATCCAAGGCCGCGTCCTACCGTATCTACATCAACACCGCCCATAAAGAGCGCCGTGCCGCGGCCCTTTCGCGCATGGCCGAAGCTTATTTGGCCGAAGGCGACAAAAAAACCGCGCTTAATCTCTATTTCCGCAGCCTTCAAATTCACGATGTCTCTAACACGCGCTATCGGTTTAGACGGTTGGCTGAAGAAACCGATCTGACCGTGCAGGACGTCATCGTAGAAGTTGAAAAAGTGGTGCCCAGTGCCTGCGTGGTCTTTAGCCAGGAACTCAAAAAACCTTTACCTCTTAAGCCAGAAGATTATGTCCGCATTGATCCCGGCACCGATGTCGATACCTACGCCCAAGGCAACCGTATTTGCCTACGTGGGCTGTCCCATGGGGGTCGCTATACGCTCACGGTGCGTGCAGGCGTACCCAGTGCCGCCGGCCCGTCTTTGCAAAAAGATGTTGTGCGCACCTTCACGGTTCAGAATATGGCTGCGCGCATTAGCTTTGATGCCAACTCATACGTGCTTGCTAAATCAAGCGATGAAACGATCCCCATCAAAACCGTCAATCACGACGAAGTGGCTCTGACGCTTTATCAAATTCATGACCGCAATCTCGTCCATGCGGTTATGGGTGGATTGATTGATGATAGTCTCAGTCGAGGTGAGCAATCTGAGATCGAGAATACATCCGGCACAAAAATTTGGGATGGCACCCTGGCCGTTGAAGGCACTCAAAATCGCGAAGCGGTGACCTTGATCCCCTTGTCGGAAATGCTTGATCAACGTGAGCCGGGTATTTATGCACTCACAGCTCGAAAAAATGATGAACAAAACCGGTCCTATTGGCGCGGCGAAGCCACCCAATGGGTGCTCGTCTCCGATATTGGGCTGACCGCCTATAGCGGCTCGGAGGGTCTTGACGTTGTCGTCCGCTCTCTAGCAACCGCGGAAGCTAAGGGTGGCGTGACACTGACATTGATCGCCCGGAACAACAAAATTCTCGGCACCACGCGCTCATTCTCGCAAGGCGTCGCGAGTTTTGCTCCTGGTCTCATTCGCGGTGAAGGCGGTGACAGCCCGGCGCTTGTCACGGCAACCACGCGCAGTGGTGATTATAATTTCCTCAAACTCTGGGGGCCCAACTTAGATCTGAGCGAGCGTGGCGTCGAAGGCCGTTATGTGTCCGAAGCGCTTGATGCTTATCTTTATACAGAACGAGGTGTCTACCGTCCCGGTGAGAAAGTTGAACTCAGCTCTTTGTTACGCGATGTGAAAACCAAAGCCGTTGGGGATGTGCCCTTGACCTTTGCCGTCTTTACCCCCAGCGGTATCGAATTAAAACGCAGCACTATCACCGGCGATGCGCTTGGTGGTTATCATCTAACAACAGAACTTTCACCCGCCGCGCGTGCCGGATGGTGGCGAGTTGTTGCCTTTGTCGATGATGTTGATAAACCGGTCGGCGAAGCTTCGTTCCAGGTCGAAGATTTTGTGCCGCAGCGGATCACCGCGAAACTCGCCTCTGAACAAGAAAGCGTTTCCCCCGGTGACAACCTAACCATGACACTCCAGGGAGATTTCCTTTATGGCGCGCCTGCTGCCGGTCTTAAAGGTGAGGTCGACATTGAAATCGTCAAAGACTATGAGCCTTTCAAGGAATATCGCAATTACCAATTCGGTCTTGCGCAAGATACTTTCTATCCCGATGACCTGGCCACGCGAGAAATCCTAACCAACGCTGAAGGCAAGGCAGAAATTACAGTACCCCTCAATCAACTCCCGGACACGTCACACCCGATCAAAGCGCGTGCCGTCGCCAGTCTTTTCGATGTCAGTGGCCGGCCCGTCTATGCCGGATTGGAAACACCCATCCGCACCCGAGAAGTGGAAGTTGGCCTCCGTCGCAACGCCAATGCCAGCTTTGGTAAAGGTGAAGAAGCAGCCTTTGACCTGGTCGCGCTTAAGCAAGATGGCTCCGCCAGTCCCGGTCGCAAAATTCGCTATGAATGGATCAAGGAGCAATATGATTATTCTTGGTACAATTCCGGTGGCCGATGGCAAACGCGCCAAACCGTTTACGATGAGATCATCGAAGTAGGAATTGTTGAAGTCGATGAAAAAGGCGAAGCCATCGTCCAGCGACGCATGGACGACGGACGCTACCGCTTGGCCATTGCCGATACGTCAGGAACGTCAGCCGCCAGCCAACAATTTTATGTCGGTTGGTGGAGTGCGTCTAAATCACCCAATGTGCCGGATGCGCTAGAGCTCACCTTAGAAGATGATGATGTCAAGGCCGGCGATAAGTTAAAGGCCTTTGTCAAAGCACCCTTTGCGGGCAATGCCTTCGTGACCATCATTGGCGATAAACTCCTCAGCTCAAGGACGATATCGATCCCTGAAGAAGGTCAAGAAATCACCATCCCGGTCAAAGCCGAATGGGGACCTGGCGCTTACCTTGCCGTGACCGCCTATCGCCCGAAGCTCAGCACACCGTCGCGTTTACCAGCACGCGCGATGGCGCTGAAATGGTTCTCCATTGACAAAGACAAACGCACGCTCGCCGTTTCGTTTGATCCGCCCAAGAGTGTGTTACCGCGTCAAAGTCTGACGCTACCGCTGAAGGTCACCGGTGCGCAATCGAAACGCCAAATGAAAATGACCATCGCTGCCGTTGATGAAGGCATTCTGCAACTGACGAATTACCAATCACCTGATCCCGCTGCACGGTATTTGAGTCAGCGCGCATTGGGTGTTGAATTGCGTGACATCTATGGCCGTTTGATTACACCTGAGGAAGGCGCCAGGGGGCAATTGCGCTCCGGCGGCGGTCTGGCGGAAATTATGGTTACCGCGGGCAAGCGCAGCTCTGCAGATGAAAACCAACAAGGCATAACCCGACGCACAACAAAAACCGTCGCGCTCTATACCCGCGATGTCACTGTGAACGACAAAGGTGAGGGCGAAGTCACGCTCGATCTACCCGACTTCACCGGACGCTTGCGCCTGATGGCGGTGGCCTATGGCGAAAGCGCCATGGGGTCGGGCGAAGCCCCGCTGGTCGTGCGCGATCCGCTTGTCGCTGACTTGCTCTTGCCGCGCTTCATGGCGCCCGGCGATCAGGCTAGCGCCGTCGTCAGCCTTCACAATGTCGCGGGTCTTGTTTCCGCGTTGGAGTTTGAAGTCGCGACATTGAACGGTGTTGTCCGATCAGCCAGCGCCAAGCAATCAATCGATCTGCCCAAAGATACGCGCCAAGAAATTATCGTGCCCTTAAAAGCCGATGCCATAGGGGCAGACAAAATCACCTTGCGCGTCACCGCCGAAGGCATGCGCCCGATTGAACGTGTTTGGGATATCGAAGTGCGTTCTGCTCAGCCCTTTGTCACCGAGCGGACAATGCAGATTGTCGCGCCGGGTTCTCAAGTCGCGCTTAGCAATAATCTGCTGGCCGCGTTTCTACCGGGAACCGCACGGGCCAACATAACACTTGCCACCCGACCGGACTTCGATGTGCCCGGGCTGCTCGATGATCTCGATCGCTATCCTTATGGCTGCACCGAGCAAACTGTCTCGCGGGCTTTGCCAATGCTTTATTTCGCCGATGTTGCCCAAGCTTGGAGCCAAGATGTTGATGAGCTGTCGACCGCACGCCGTGTCAATCATGCCATTGCCCGCATTCTTGATCGCCAGCGTTATGACGGAACCTTCGGGGCTTGGTCGGCAAATGCCAAAAGTCACAAATGGCTCTCGGCTTACGCCGTTGATTTCCTGACCCGTGCCCAAGAAAAAGACTATGTCGTTTCAGAAGCGGCTTTCGAACATGCAGTTGCGGGGCTCAAGTCTTATGTCAGCCGTCCGCGAAAAGGCCAGGGCTATGCCCGCGCTTATGCCTATTACGTTCTGGCTCGTTTGGGTGAGGTCAAAGCCAGTGACGTCCGCTATTACGCCGAGAGGCATGGCGGCGCCATCGAAACACGTCTTGGGCTTGCGCATCTGGGAGCAGCATTGGCCATCCTCGGTGAACGCGGTCGCGCCGAAGAATACTTTGCCAAGGCCATAACGAAGCGCAGGACCGCCGGTAAATATTATAAGGACTACGGTTCGGACCTTCGCGATGCGGCGGCCATGACGGCATTGATCGCTGAGACTATGAACAATCCAGCACGCGTCCAGGCACTGGCTGATATTCTCGAGAAAGCCTTTGCCGAAAATGCGTATTTCTCCACCCAAGAAAAGGCTTGGTTGCTGGTGGCCACCGATGTCTTGAAGACCCTCGGCGGTGATCTGCATGTTGGCATTGATGACAAAAATATCGGACCGCAAAAAAAACCGGTTAGATTGGCTTTGACCAATGATCGATTGCAACAGGGTTTCAATGTTGAAAACAAAGGCGCTGGACCGATCAGATTTGTCCAATCCACGCGCGGCGTTCCACAACGTTCGCTGCCACCGGTTGAAAATGGATTCTCAATCAAGCGCACGATTTACAATGCCGATGGTGAGTTGATGGATCTGTCTGAGGTCGAGCAGAACGATCTCATGGTTGTGATCATCGAAGGGCATTCAAAAACCCGGCAGCAACATGAAGCGCTGATTGTCGATCTGCTGCCGGCTGGATTTGAAATCGAAAACGCCGCTCTGGGTAGTGGTGCCGCGCGTGAATCCTACAGCTTCTTGCCGGGTCTCAGCAGAACGGAGTTTGAAGCCGCTCGTGATGATCGCTATGTCGCCGCCATTAATGTCGGGCCTCAGGGTAAGTTTGCCTTGGCTTATATCGTGCGGGCGGTAACACCGGGCACCTATGTCCAGCCAGCGATCTTCATCGAGGATATGTACAAACCGCAATATCATGCGCGCGGATCTATCGGTGAGGTCAGTGTTACAAAATAAGGTCGCAGAAGGGTCTATGCAGCAACGCGTAGAAAAATGGCTCGACTGGAGTTGGCTCCATAGCGGGCGCTTAGCGACACAGGCAATTGGTACTTTTCTGGCCGTCGCAACTTTTCTGTTGGTACTCGATTGGCTGGCACCGCCAAATATGCAGCGCTATCAAATTCTGTCCACACAAGTGCTCGACAGTGATAGCCAATTGATGCGCGCCTATTTGGCGGGCGATGGTATTTTCAGACTGAAGACTGACATCGGCGATGTTGACGCAGATTATCTTCGTATGCTGATCGCTTATGAGGACAAGAGGTTTTATACGCATTCTGGTGTCGACCCCTTGGCCATGGTGCGGGCGCTCGGGCAGGTTTTAATTAGCGGTGAAGTTGTTTCCGGCGCGTCAACGCTGACCATGCAAACCGCACGTTTGCTCGAGCCGCGACCGCGCAATTTCAGATCTAAACTGATCGAAATAGTCCGTGCCGCTCAGCTGGAAC
>JAJFIN010000103.1 GCA_021774955.1 Alphaproteobacteria bacterium
TACACAGGAGCGTTTCGGAAATTCGTTCATCGACAACACGATATTCCGAATTGCGGTTTTGAACCTTTTCGACCAAGACCCGCCATCAACGCCGTCCAACCTCAGTTTGGGTATTTATGGCTTTGACCCGGCCAATGCGTCATCGCTCAACCGGTTTGTTTCGCTTGAAGTTTCTAAACGATTTTAAGAGGTTGTGCCTAAGTGGAATCCTAAAAATGTGTGTCATCCCGGAAACCCGCAGGGTTATCCGGGGTGATGACAGAAGGGTGGTTCCAAACCTGCCCTCCAACAAGCGTGTCACTCTAGACCTGGTTGGTGTCATTCCAGAATGGGCCGCAAGAGCCTTGCGGGACATGTCTGGAATCCAGGGAGGCGGAGAATGTCCCATCCGTTTTTAACGCCTAAGTATATCGCTCTGGACTCCAGATCGCGCTCACTTTGTTCGCTTGTCTGGAGTGACAACGGAGAGAGGGTGGGTCCTTACGGCTAGATCAACCTCCACAGGCCGCTCCTTTTTTCAACCATGGTAGCCCTTCGCGTGGTTGAGAAAAGGAGCGGGTTTGAGACCAGGAGATGGAATAAGGGGGGAGGGTTTGTTTGATTCTACAGGCACCCTTCGAGACGGGCCTGTCGACCCTCCTCAGGGTGACGTTAAAACATAGGCGTCATGGTGAGGAGGCGCGGTAGCGCCGTCTCGAACCAGAGCGGTTTACTCTCTATACGAAATAAGTAATCTGCGCCGTAATTCACAATCTAATTTGGCACATACCATCAGTATAAGGATAATAATTACATGCCGTTGCGACACTTCATTTTCAGATTGAACATCTCAACCAAACTAACCTCCGCCGTCATCCTGAGGAGGATGTGTAACATCCGTCTCGAAGGATCGAAATTTCACCTCTGCCATGCCTCCTTCGAGACGCCGCCTTTGGCGGCTCCTCAGGATGACGCCAGAGCGGGAGGTGTAAATCAATATAGAAAGAGATCTCGCTTTACTCATGCAGCAGCCCTTTGCTTATGGCTGATCGCATGTTTGGCACTCACACCCGCAACTCTTGCGGAGGTGGAAAAACAACCCTTCACCATCGACGATTATTTCAAGGTCAAACGCGTTACTGAACTCGCTCTCTCTTCAGATGGAGAAATGATCGCTTACGCGGTGGAACACCAGTCGCTCGAAGAGAACAAAATCATACGAGAGGTTTTTATTCAATCGGCCACGCCGGGTTCAGAACCGATTCTTATAAAAAAAATTCAAAGGGCGAGAAGCCTCGCCTGGATACCCGGCACGCACGAACTAGCCTATCTACTGAGCGATGAAGATACCGCTCAAGTCTATTCCATCAAGATAAAGAATGGGAAAGTTAGACAGCACACACGGGGCGAGGACATGGTGACGATGTTTCGCTTTGCACCAGATGGCAAGGCGCTCGCCTGGGTGACGCAGGATCAGCACGGCGATAAGCTACCGTCCCTATACAATCGGCTGCACAACGGAGATGAAGGTATACTGATCGATTCCAATAACACGGTTGTCTATCAATTTGTCAATCCAGATTGGGGTGATCATACAACACGATCTTCTCACAAGCTCTGGCTTAAGCAGACGGGGAAAAATGTAATACAAGCTGAAATACCCAAAGGTATTGAGAATTTTTATTGGGCACCAAATGGAAAGTCCCTTTCTGTCACCTACGTTGCGGACGATGTGCCGGAAGAAGCGTTTTTTAATAAGTATACCAGCCTTGGCCTGTTCGACATTGTCACAATGAACTTTGAAACAATTGCTCGCGCACGGACACAGGCGGAAGGTGTATCAGCAAAATATTTTGTCGGAGGCGAATGGTCGCAGAGCGGGACCAAATTACTTATTCGGCGCGTTGTCGAAAGGGATGCTTGGTTCAATGAGAGCGGTTGGGCAATTTTCGACCGCTCACAAGGTGAATTTGACGAAGAGAGTCTGGATTGGCGGGAAATTGAGCATTCTAGATCGGATGAATATATACCGGCAGATGCTTCGCGCTTATATGTAAACAAGACAATCAACGCTGTTCATGCTCTCTATGAGATCACGCCGAAGGGATTGAAGAGGGCCAGTATCCTTCAAGACGTAGGGGGAACTGTGACAAAGTTGCAGTTTAGTGATGATCACAGTGAGGCGGCGTTTGTTAATGAGAGCCTGAACCGTCCACAGGAAATTTACGTCTGGCGAAAAGATCAGGGTTCATCTCAATTAACTCATTTAAATGAGGGTATCGCCAACCGGCTATTGCCGAAAACGAGAGAAATTGTCTGGAAGAGCAAAGACGGTGTCAATGTCCATGGCTGGTTGATGGAGCCGGCGGATAGGGATTCTGATGGTCCGGCTCCACTTTTCACATTCGTACATGGCGGTCCCGGTGTACCGATGTATGATGAATTTGTATCGAAGTATGGCAATTGGACACACCCGTTTGAACTTTATACCCGATGTGGCATCGCTGTATTCATGCCAAATTATCGCGGCACGGGTTCGTTTGGTGCAGAGTTTGGTGATCCGGGCAGTATTGCCGGTGAGCCTGTTGATGACGTTATTAGCGGCATCGCCTATTTGGTCGATCAGGGAGTTGCAGATCCTGATCGCTTGGCGATCTCGGGTCACAGCCATGGTGGCTGGCTCGCGCCTTTGATCATGACGCGGGCAAAAATATTCCGAGCGGGTTCGTTTGCCGAAGGGGCAGGCAATATGATTGTGAATTATGATTTAATGCCTGGCTGGTTGAACCGGAGGACGCACGATCTCATTAGCGGCGGAAGCCTCTATGACAAACCGCAGCACTATATTGATCAGTCGCCGGAATTGCATTTTCAAGGGTTGAACACGGCTGTGCTATTTGAGGCTGGGGTTAAAATTTCAGCCATAAATATGCTGGGTTATCCGAAAGCGGCACGGTATGCTGGAATGCCGACTGAATATTTCATCTACCCAAAAACTGGCCATGGCATGACCATCCCTCGCCTGCAAAAAGAGTCCGCGACCCGCAACCTCGACTGGTTCCGGTTCTGGCTTATGGGCGAGGAAGAT
This sequence comes from Alphaproteobacteria bacterium, assembly GCA_021774955.1. Classification (GTDB taxonomy): domain Bacteria; phylum Pseudomonadota; class Alphaproteobacteria; order M2410; family M2410; genus JAJFIN01. The sequence goes on from JAJFIN010000103.1 coordinate 3,068, forward strand.
CCCGATCCGGCCAAGGCCGCGCAATATACTCGCTGGCGGAAGATGCGCGATGAAAGATGCGCGCGGAAGGACTTGGATCGGCCGTCTTATTGCGCGGTTAATGACAATGCAGCGCTTGCCGGTGAGGCCGCCGGTCAGCAATAGATAATCCGTATACGATCTATTATTCGTTATCCCGCTCTACCGGACCGGAACCGGCGCAGGCCCGATAGCGGGGGCCAATTGATCGGCAACCTTCGTTGGACCCCGCGGTCAAGCCGCGGGGTGACAATAGTGGGTAACGCGGGGTGACGATAAGGGGGGTGATGGATGCTCCGTGTGCGCTCCGCTCTCCTTCACCTTCATTCGCGAGGTGCGTTTTGCGACGCGGCAATCTATAACTGCCTGTCAAAATTTGTCGCCCTGGATTGCCACGCCGTCCTTCGGCCGGCTGGCAATGACGTGGCGGGGAGGCGTGCGCTTAAGCCTTTCGTAACTCGCCTTATTGGGGTGGCGCCCACGCTGTTTCCTGCGTGTAAAAACAGCGTGGGCGTTTTTTGCCTCAAAACGAAAATACACTTTCCACGGGAAAAAACGGCCGCCTCCGAGGGAAGCGGCCGCGCACAAATTTGATTAATTAAACGACCGCGAGATCGAGAAGACCACGGCGTCGTCCATCGAGCCGCCGATCCGGTCGGTGGTGTCGTAATAGCGCAAGTCGAGATCGAAGCCTTCGACCGACGCGGTGAGGCCGATGTTCCAATCGGAATAATCGTCGGTGCCGGTTTCTTGAAAAGTGGAAAAACCGTAGTGGGCGTCGAGGCCGAAAAACTCGCCGAGCGGCACGCCGATGCCAACCTCAGCGTACCAGGCTTCGCCGGTTTCGAGGTAGAAATCAGGTGAATAGGAAATCTTGGTGGAGAGGTCGACGACTTCAGCGACGGTGCCGCTGGCGCCGGCGTAAAGTTCTAAGAAATCCTGGGTCGGCATGTCGGGGGAATCTGGGTAGGTGTAATAAAGCACGCCGACATCGAAGCCGACGCCGTTGAATTCTGAGGCCAGGCCTGCGTACCAGTCGATTTCAAGCGTGGTGTCATCGCCGAAATCGACGCTCGAGGCCCAGGTGCCGGCGTAGAAAATGCCGTTGGCGTAATCGAAGCCGCCTTGAATGGCAGGACCATCGTCGGTCTGGGTCACGCCGCGATAGATATAGTTTGTGGTGATGGCGACGTTGGCTGAAAATTCTCCGGGAATATCAAGGCCTTCGGCTTGGGCGCCCGCCAGCGGCATGCTCATGAAACCCAGTGCGGCGGCGAGGATTAGAGGCCGTTTTTCTGTCATCGGATTGATCCTTTTTTTGTCTTGTCGAAATTGTGTTACGCAAATCACATGGCAAAGGGCGGGCCAGTTCGGCGCGCAAGCGCGAAATTTAGTGCGCGCATGCGGTAAGGATTTGGTAACACTTTGATTTTCAATGGATCTTGCCGGTGAAATTTTGTAGGTGAGGGCGCAGAAACGCTTTTGTGGCGGCGAGACCGAAAAATCGGACTGCTCGAAAATTAGGCGTTTTGGGGGCGGGTTGCTTAATATGGCAGCAGGCGAAAGGAACGAGGCAGCGATGGCTGATAACGATGATTACGACCATCTCCAACAATTAGGAGGCGTTTCTAGCGCGCCGGCAAATCCGGAAGAAGCGAAACTGGAGCGCGTCGCCAATCCGCATCCCGACACGCTTTATGCCGTGCGATTTACCTGCCCGGAATTTACCTCTCTATGCCCGGTGACGGGGCAGCCGGATTTCGCCCATCTTGTCATCGATTACATCCCCAAGAAATATTTGGTCGAGAGCAAGTCGCTCAAACTCTACATGACGTCGTTTCGCAATCACGGCGCCTTTCACGAAGCCTGCACCATCGATATTGCCAAGAAGCTTGAAGCTTGTTTGGAACCGGTTTGGCTGCGCATTGCTGGCTTTTGGTATCCGCGGGGCGGCATCCCGATTGATGTGTTTTACCACACGGGAACTCCACCTGAGGCTGTGTGGATTCCCGAGCCGGGCGTTCAGCCTTACCGCGGGCGAGGCTAGAAAATCAGCTGGCAGACCAGTGGGTGATAAGGTTGCCCGGCATGGGGCGGGCGCGTTCGGTGATTGGACCTTGCGCCGTGCCGAGATAAAAGATCCCAGCAACCCGTTCGCCTTCACTTAGTTTCAAAAGCTTGTTAACGTCATCGTCATAGGCCAACCATTCCGTGATCCATTGGACAGCGTAACCCATGGCGCTGGCGGCGATGAGAATGATTTGCCCGACGGCACCGGCAGATAGAACCTGCTCCCACTCGGGGATTTTTGGATGGGGTTGAACGCGAGAAATAAGAGCGATGACGATTGGTGCACGCATAAAGCGCTGTCTTTCAAACTCTTGTCGTTCGTGATCGGCACTCGGTTCATTCTTTTTGAAGATCTCGACAAGCTTGTCTCCGAACGCCTGACGGGCGTTTCCTTCGAACACGATAAAACGCCACGGCGCGAGCTTGCCGTGATCTGGTACGCGCGACGCCAGGCGCAGAAGCGTCTTCACTTCTTCGGCATTTGGGCCGGGTTCAGTTAACATTCGCGCGACAGTTGATCTTCGCGTGGCCAGCAGTTGAAGCGTTTCGAGCGACGGGTGGGTGGCCGCGAGTTCATCGTTGTTTTGTGGAGCGGCGGGAATTTCACCCAGATTGATTGGGGACATGAATGTTAACCTCGCGACGGAGCTTTGCGTTTCGAGCGTACATACTGTGATCGATTGCGCTTGCGCAAGTATGCTTGATTAAAGCACTTTGTTTTTGGGGGCATATTCGGTCGGCGATGCACTGTTCGGGTGTCTGGGAGGAACTTGGTGATAAATAAGATTCAGCTGCCAACAGCTGACGGCGACACGCGTCTTTCAAAGCCGCGTCTCTTTGCAATCGCCTTTCTCGGCCTGCCGCTGGCGGGTGTCATCATGCCGATCTCCATTTTTCTTCCGCCCTTTTATGCAGCGCAATTTGGATTGAGTCTTGCGGTAACTGGGCCCATATTTATGTTCGCCCGGTTCTGGGACGTTTTTACAGACCCAATTATGGGATATGTTTCAGACCGATATCCATCGAGATTCGGCCGACGGCGGCATTGGATTCTCCTTGGAACACCGATTCTTTGTTCCGGGGTCTTTTTCCTTTTCAATCCGACTTTTTTCTTTGAAAATGTCTCCGGGTATTACCTGTTTTTTACTCTGTTTGTTCTGTACATCGGATGGACCTTGGTCACTCTAAATCATTATTCGTGGGCGTCTGAAGTTCATTCAGCTTATCACGAGCGATCGCGAGTCCAGGGCGCTTTGCAGGCTCTGACAATCGTTGGGCTTATCATTGCCATCGTGATTCCAGAAATCGTCAAGCGCCTGGGCTACGATTCTGCAACACAAATTGGGGCGATTGGCTGGTATCTAGTGATTGCAATGCCTCTAGCTGCTCTCATGGCGGTGTATTTTGTACCCGAGCAAAAACGATTTGCGCAAAAGCTGAATGAAAACTCCTTATCATGGAAGGAAGCGATTTTCACTGTTTGGCGCAATGCGCCACTGCGCAGGTTGATCATTGTATTTGTCCTCGAAGGGTTTCTTACCGGCACGATTGCTTCGCTTTTTCTTTTCTTCGCGACATATGCACTGGGTTTGGAAGAACAACGCTATCTACTGTTGTTTGTATACTTTCTATCTGGTGCCGCCGGTATGCAGATTTGGATGAAATTGTCTTATCGGATTGGGAAACATCGGGCGCTTGTGGCGTCATTGGTGTACACCGCCTCGGTAATTTGGCTCATGCTCCTCATTCCATATGGCAACGCCTTGATTGCGTTTCCGATATTTGTCCTTGCAGGAGCTAATTTTGGGTCGATCAACTTTATTTTAAGATCGATCATGGGTGACGTCACTGATCATGATGAAGTGGAATCTGGTGAGCAGAGAACGGGTCTGTACTTTTCATTCTTTACCCTGACGAATAAAATTGGACTTTCTATACCGATTGGCACCATTTACCCGTTGCTAACATACGTCGGATTTGCGCACGGTGGTGAAAATTCAGAAAGTGCGATTGGCGCGCTTCGTATCATCTATATTTCGGTGCCTGTCATTTTTTCTTTGTTGATGGCGCTGGTCATGTGGAACTTTCCTTTGGATGAAGAAACGCATAGTGATCTTCGACGTAAACTTGATGCACGAGATAAATCTAATGACAAGCTGCCAAACCCTGGTGCTGTGCCGGTTTTTACAGAATTGGAAGAAAAACCCGAAGCCTCAAATTAGAGGTAAAAACCGCTCGCGCCCTTGTGACTGCGGTCACGGGACTTTCCAAGCAATATTTGATTAGATTCATATATGAAGGGTAGTATCGATTATGTGCTACGCTTGGTAAAAGTTAGAACGGTGGCAAAAATGGCTAAAAACCTAGATTCACGGAATGATCCCAAGATTGCGGTATGCGATCCGACTTGGGTGCAAATGCGTGACGAAACTGAGGATATGCTCAGGAAGACGCGGATTCTTTCGAGTTTCCTGCATGCGACGGTTCTAAGCCACGACCGGTTTGAAAATGCCCTGAGTTATCATCTGGCGCAAAAGCTCTCCAGCGAGTCGGTGAGTGGATTGCAGCTTCGCGAAGTTTTTGACAATGCGCTCGCAGATGATCCGAAAATTGGCGAAGCCGCGCGTGCCGACATTGTTGCGATCTACGACCGTGACCCGGCATGCAAAACATCGGTTCAGCCGTTTTTGTTCCACAAGGGTTTTCACGCTTTACAAGCTTACCGGATGGCTCATTGGTTGTGGACCGTGGAAGGCAGTGAACCGCTTGCCTATTTTCTTCAAAACCGTGTTTCAGAAGTTATGGGCGTTGATATTCATCCGGCCTCTAAAATGGGGCGCGGTATTATGATCGACCACGCGACCGCAGTTGTTATCGGTGAAACAGCGGAAGTTGGCGATGATGTTTCTATCCTTCATGGTGTAAAATTGGGTGGAACCGGCAAAGAATCTGGAGACCGTCATCCAAAAATTGGGCGTGGCGTGCTGATTAGTTGTGGTGTAAAAATCCTCGGTAATCTGACGATCGGAGAGTGCGCGCGCATCGCAGCCGGGAGTGTTGTGTTGAAAGATGTTCCGCCGTGCAAAACTGTTGCTGGTGTTCCTGCAAAAATTGTTGGCGATGCGGGATGTGATAACCCAAGCCATTCGATGAACCAGGTTTTGACCGGCTACGATGGTGAGTTCGACGGATCGTCTATCTAGGACGTAACACAAAAAATCACTGAATATGGCTATTGATGTTGGTCAGCGCCAATAAGACCAGATCTTTGCCGATGGGCGGTGTCTCAGTTTGAAAATGGAGTGGCCGAGTTAGTCCAAAACAACCGTTCGGACACAATGTTGGGATCGGCTGGAATTCGCCAAAAGGAGACATGCGGAAATTCTTCGACAAACAGGAAATTTTGCACTTTGCCAGAGAACTGTCAGCCTTCAGATTGGTTGGTCCTTCAAAATCGGTTATTTTCCGTTGAGTGTCCAGTATCTCGCAGGGCCAAAATTTTACACTATTACCAATAGTGTAAGATGTGCTTCGCAGGATTTCCGCTTAATATGCGTCATTCATACGGGGAAACGATTTTGCCTTGATGATCGACAATCTCACCATCCCAAAATGTTAAAATAGGAAGGCTTGGAAAGGCGGTAGCGATTTCTTTGAGTTTGACGATGTGGGAACCAATGAAATGCTCCACTCCCATAATTGGCTCATATTCATCTAGCTGCGTAGGATCAATCCAAGTGGCTACTACGGCGCAGAAATTTGGATTCTTGACAAAGATGCCCACGGTGTCCGCATCATCAATGTTCCACTCATTATAACCTGTCGAATCTTCAAATGTGTCAGCAACACCCTGCTGCGAGAAGGGATCACCTGCTCCAATGCGTCGCCCAGTCTTTGGATCAAGGCTCGTTCCCCCATCGGTAGTACATATCATGGTGACGGACTCGGTAGAACGGGGCTTCAACACTATTCCAACATCGCCAAACGTCTTGATATGGTTTGGCCAAATAACAGAGCAACAAACTTCCCTTTTTTCTATGTCGCAAAGACGTATGGCCTTGCTCATGTCATCAGGAAACAACAGTGCGTCTTCCCCTTCGTTGCCTTTGCCAGGGCGAGAGCAATGAACGATAAGGGCTTTGCGAGCTGTCAGTTCCTCCAAGAGTTTCGTAACTGCCATCAAATAATGTCCGAGAATCGCTGCGCCAAGTTTTGCTGCAACTCGCTGCGCCCTTGCTCATTATTGTGGTACTGCAAGTGCCTCAAATGCCGAAGATCAAAGGGTATGTCTGCCTCGGATTGTGTTATCAAAATAACTTCTCGGCCAAGGGTATGCGCAATTCCAATTTCATAGAAGACATTCGGGTTTCTGCCTGAACAATCACATACAATGATCTTGGAGCGGTCAATCAGTGATACTACATCCTGCATAACAAGCGGGCTTTCCCAAATATTATCAGCCCTTCTACAGAGAAGATCGTTCGCCTGCGCAGCACCTTCTATTGAACCATAAACATCGTTGAAATCTGGATGAAAGGGCATCATGGCTGAAACCAACGTCTGCTCGATTACTTCAGGATCGGCCAATTGAAATACCCTCGGCGTTTGCCGCCGTGGCTGCATCCGTTTGAGCAGCACTTCAAATAGGTCTTCTTCCTTGATCGCCCAATGAGTGTGTATGAACTCAAAATCCTCGATATCCAGATCATCCGCAAATGCTTTTATCGCGCTGTTGAGGAGGGGAGGAACTAGAGGGTCGAAGGTATAATCAAGTCGTAGCTCTCTTCCCGCATGCCGGATACGAGGAATCTTGCCAACCCGCGCCACAGGATCATGACCATGATAGCTCTCTTTAAGAAACAGGGCTGGCAGCTCCATGACGGCTTCAACACCATCTGGCGTTCAGGACTGAACTGTTCACGAATATGGTCATCGGTATATTCAAAGGCTCTGCTGGACGGCAAAGTGTCGCGTCCCTCAGCCCAACCGCTGCCACTCACCAACAAATTGTACAATTTGCTCTCCTCTTGTTGGGCAGGGAATTATCCGAACAGTTCCGAATGACTGCCTACCCGCGCCAATCTCAATTCGTCACTTGTGGTCATGTAGATTAACAGCCAATCAGGAGCTATATGACATTCTCGGTGATCCTTCCAATTTCCTGAAAGGTTGTGATCGCGATATTTCTCATCGAGCTTCTTGCCGTTCTGCAAGGCCTCAATAACAGCCTGTAGCTCGTCTATGTCTTGCCCCTGTTTCTTTGATTTCTTTAAGTCCTTCTTGAACTGTGAGGTGGTTTTGAGACTGAGCATTCTATTCGTCTATCTCTTCCAGTAGATCGCCAAAACTGTCGTACGAAGACAGGTTCTCACCGCTGCGTGTGTCCTTCATAGCCGCCGCGGTTAGAGCGTTCGGTTGTGAAGTTGTCGGGCGAAAAGGCAATCCGCCAACATTAACGCATTGCTGCAAGAACAGCCGGATTGCATCAGAAGTCTTCAAGCCCATTTCTGCCAAGACCTTTTCTGCATCGGCCTTTAGCTCTGGGCTAATCCTGCTTTGCACTGTGTCGCTCATTTGATCGCTCCTTATAAAATTACCTACAATTCCAATATAGGGGAAAAAGTTGCTATTGTCAACCATATGATTGACATTTGCATTTTTCTAATCAACCTTATTTTCCTCTTCCTTCTAGGAACAGCAGGGCGCTCACACGGACTTTTCCGGTAAGCGATGTTTTCTATCCGCAGTAGGCGGGAAGGGGCTGTTTCCATTGGGCGCACAATATATCGTAAGCAAACTGTTTCGACAGGATCAACTATGTAGCGGCCCGATGTCCGCTTCGGGCCAAGACCCTTCGCTACCGGAGTGAAGCCGACGGGTAGGATTGGGGTAAAAAACCGGCCACTCCACTTTCAAACTGCGACACCTTCTGTCGATGTCACGATTTGTGAGATCGTGAACTCCCATGTTATCCTTGCCGACCTCTAGGGTCTTTACGATTTTGATGGAATCAAAATCCGACCCTAAGTTATCGCTTTCCGTGTTTCCGGACGGAAAACCGGCTTCCACTTTTCCTGGAAACACTCTAAGCAATAAGCTATGCCGCAGCGGCACTTGGATATTGATGATTGGAGCGACCGTTGAACCCGACTGAAATTACGAAATTACAGGCTTATCTTCGCAAGACCTTTCGTCTGGACGAGATTCAGCTTCTACGCCGAGCCAACAAAGATGATTCGGTAGAGGTGGCAATCGGCGAGGAATTCATTGGCGTTATCTACAAAGATGAGGAAGACGGCGAAGTGTCTTATGCCTTCCAGATGGCGATTTTAGAGTTTGACCTGCCCGAAAGTGTCTAACCCACGGAGCAACATTGATAGAGTTGTGACTTTGGGAGAATGATGCCTAAGGTGACAAATCGAGGTTGGTCATGACACCGGTCTATCAAACGCTTGTAAAACACCGTCGAATTATTCTGGGTCTTTTTCTTTTTGCCTATT
>JAJFIN010000104.1 GCA_021774955.1 Alphaproteobacteria bacterium
GTCAGCACCGGCACGAGGGCCAGGGCAACGACTAAGGTTTTGATGTTCAGACGTGTTCTCACGCTTTTCCTAATATTCACGGATTACGACTTGGGCTCAAAAAAGCGGATTGGCAGCATTTCTATGAGCGTAAAAACGCACCTATTCGCACAAATTACCAATTGTGGCTACACCTGCAAATTACTGAAAAACGGACCTATGATCGGCGGCGATCATAAATCGGCACGGGGATGTGCCGGAGGATTATGGCAAAATTGAAGCGCCAGGCCCAGATTTATCGTCGCAGCGAGCGTTCCTCAAAGGAATCCCAGACATTCAAGCCCGTTTGGATGGCCATCTGCCCGAGAAAGGCAAACGGCTCGGGCGGGAACGCGATGGCTTTGCGATTGACGATCCAGAAATCAGATAACGCTGTCTTCTTATCCTGAACCAGGTCAGCAATCAGGCGGCCATTGAGTTGGGTGAGGGAAACGCCATGACCCAAGCAGCCGGTTGAATAAATGATTCGCTCATCGCCAATGAAGCCGATCTCCGGGGTGAGGTCCAGATTGACCGATACCGGTCCACCCCAGCGATAGGCAATCGATTTCTCGTGAAGGGCGGGAAATAGCCAGGCCAGATGTTCAGTTAAAGCGTTCCAGATTTTTGGTGCTTCATCATGGGCCATCGACGATCCAAAGGGTGTCACCACCGCACCACCACCGATTGTGATGCGCCCACATTTTGTTCGGCGTAAATAGTGCACCATTTGACGATTGTCTTCAAACGACTGACGCTTGCTCCAGCCAACGCGCGCCCATTCGTCGTCGGTCAGAGGTTCTGTCACAACTTGATAGGTGAACGTGGGCCTCTGCCGTTTCTTGATCTTCGGCAACCCCTCGATCATGTGCGACCAGGCATTCGTTGCGATGACCAATCGCTCCGTGAACAGATTGCCGCGTGGTGTTTCAAGACGGACGGTAGTACCCATCTTTGTGATATGAGAGACCGGTGTATTTTCGTAGATCAGTGCGCCTGCTTCTTGCGCCAGGCGTTTAAGCTCGCGCACATGTTTACATGGATTGAGGATGCCGCTATTTTCTTCTTGAATGGCGCCGACAAACCGCGGGCTTTTAATGTCTGCTTGCGATTGCGCCTCATCCAGAAATTGATAAGTGCCTGAAGGTGAAAGCTCATCCAATAACTCATAGGTCTTTCGCAAACGTTTTAACTGCGCCGGACTATAGGCAACACGCAACATGCCCGTATGTTCGTAGTCGGAGGATAAGTTTTCACCTTGCGCAAGGTCCTTAACAAAGGTCACGGCCTGCTGCATGTAAGACACCGCCTCAAGCGTCTTTTCCCGTCCCCAGCGCGCGAGCGTCACCTCCGGCTCAAGACCAAACAAAGTCATGTTGAAGCCACCATTGCGCCCCGACGCGCCAAAGCCAACGACACCCATATCGACCACAACGACTTTTGTGCCCGGCGCGTCTTTCAAAATTTCACGGGCAGTGGTGAGGCCGGTAAAGCCCGCACCGATGATGGCCACATCTGCGGTTTGATCGCCACGCAAAGGATCGTTCGGTGTGTAATCTCCGAAATCATGTTGCCAAAACGAATGTGATGTGTCGGAAGGTGTTGGCATGAGCGAGTGATTCCGTTGTTCGAGCACAATTGTTTTATGGGATAGAACCGCGTTTGCGACAACAAGGTCAATAGCTAGAGCTGCTCGCCTTCCAGAAAATACTGATTGTAGTCAGCCCACTCTTTCGGAAGCTCAATGGGATAGAAAACTTGGCCCAGACTGGCAACGATGGTGGCACCGGCAAGTGCACCGGCGATGATCATTCCGACACCGACCCGTTGCCCGAGCACCGGTTGGCCTGCATCAATCAACAGATAGCGCAGGCCGACACCGGCATGGGCCATAACCGACCAGATAAGCAAGAAATAGTAGGGGACAAAATAGTAGATGAAGGGCGGGCCGTTCATGACCGACGCCGGCCAATAGAAATTGGTGTCTAACTCAAAGCCTAGGCGCACGGCGGCCAGGGCCAATAGGTGCTCAACCATGCAGTAAAAGAAAATGCCTCCGGAAAGTACCTGGGTCCAAGCCCAAAACCCACGCGGCCTGCCACGACGCAGGGATTTTACTAACAGCGTGATACCCACGACCAGTTGGGCTGAGATGATTGTCAGCAAAATCGGTTCGACAATGATGTTTCGGTAAAGATAACGCAAAACCCGTTGGACCGAATTGTAGGCCTCAATCCCGAAGACACCGCTAAGATGGTTGATGATGTGTAGTGATGCGAAGCTGACCAAAATCATGGCACTGACTTTGTGAAACGTTCGCAATCGGCTGTTCAATTTCGATGTTGCCGTGTCGATATGTGTCGCCGTTGCTGTCATCACATTACGCTTTCAAACCACGAGAGAGACTTTTCTATTTGTTCTTGTGGGCTTTCTTCTGCACCCATCTGTGAAATTTCATTGAGAGAGACGGCTGCAAGTTCTGCCCGCCAGGCCGCTTCGGCACGATGCATCGTGCGGGCAATGCCGCAGGGTTTTTTGTAGTGTTTGTCAGCGACACCGCTCGGTCCGCAGCGACGGATCTCTGTGCATTGGAAGAAGTGTTGATCGCCTTCGACCGCCTGAACGATTTCAAGCACATTTATTTGGCCAGCCGGTTTGGCGAGTTGATAACCGCCGCCAGGACCGCGTGATGTTTTGACCAAGCCTGCGCGAGAAAGTTCCTGCAGAAACTTGGCGAGATAATCCTCTGGCAGGTCGAAAAATTCAGCCAGCCGGGATTTGGGCAGGGCGAAATCGGGCGGCAGATTGGCAAGCAAACTACAGCAGTGAATGGCCCATTCTGTACCTTCTGAGAGTTTCATAAAACGGACATATCATATCCGAATATAAACGGTCAAGAAATATCCGTAATTATTTATACTCAAGCGCGTGACCTCAATTCGCGCTCACATCTGGCGCGGTTTCATGGTAGACAGATCAAAATGATGGGCGCGCCTTGAATGCGCAGCTTTAAGAATAACAAAAAGGAAACCCCATGACCGCTCGCCGCAACAAAGCGATCACAATCTTCACAGGCCTCTTTGCGATCTTTGCGACCAGCGCCGTGCGCGCTGAGACGATTATGTTGGCACCAGGCCCGGACGCTCAAGACCAATTGCAAGAAGCACTTATTCTCGCGTCACCCGGCGATGTGATTCACCTGCAGGCGGGGTTCTATGAATTGACCGATGGCCTGTCGCTGGACGTGAGCGACATCGTGCTTGAAGGCGAGGGCATGGACAAGACCATCCTCTCGTTTAAAGAACAGGCCTCGGGCAGTGAAGGTCTGTTGGTCACTTCTGATCGAGTGGTGTTACGCGACTTTGCTGTTGAAGATGCCAAGGGCGATGCGATCAAGGTCAACAATGTCGATCAAATCACCTTCCTGCGCATACGGACGGAATGGACCGGTGGACCGAAAGAAACCAATGGCGCTTACGGTCTTTATCCGGTGTCTTCAACCAATGTCTTGATCGATGGCGCGGTGGCCATTGGCGCGTCTGATGCCGGCATCTATGTCGGTCAGTCGCAGCACATCATCGTACGCAATTCGACCGCTCAGTACAATGTTGCGGGTATCGAGATCGAAAATTCCTATTTCGCCGATGTCCACGATAACCTCGCCACTCACAATACTGGCGGCATTCTGGTCTTTGATCTGCCGGAACTATTGCAGCAAGGTGGCCATGACGTGCGTGTGTTTCGTAACAAAGTCATTGATAACGACACACCGAACTTCGCTCCGGAAGGCAACATTGTCGGCACGGTTCCGATGGGCACCGGCATCATGATTACCGCCAACCGTAATGTTGAGATCTTCGAAAACGAGATTGATAACAATGCGACATCGGGTGTTCTGATTGCCAAATATCCAGAGGATACGGCAGATGAAAACTATCTCCCGTATCCGCGCAACATCCATGTCCATGACAATCTTTTCGGAACGAATGGCAATGCACCGGATTTAGAGATCGGCGCGCTCATCGCCGATATGGCCGGAACGCCTCTGCCGGATGTCATCTGGGATGGCGCGGTACCGTTCAAACAATATCTGTTCGGCCTGCCAAGCAGCCAAGGCATCTACGTGCAAAATAACAAAGCCAAAGATGCCGCGCGGCAATCGGACTTCGTCAATCTCAATGCCATCATGTATTATCTCTTTAAGCCGTTACACAGCGTGCGCCGCTCTGTGCCTTCTCATGCCGGAAGCCCGGCAACGATTGCTCCGGTGCAATTGCCACAAGACGAACGGGAATAGGGTCGCTGGTCATGACGCGTCTGTGTTTTGCCATCGTTCTCGCCTTGTTCATATCCACACCGACCTGGGCGGTGAACGAAACAGCACTTCTCGCAGATAGCCCGCCTAAAGTGCTTTCTGCCTATGCGTTGTTTGACGATCCGGCGGCGCAGCTGCCATCTGCGGGGGTCGCGCCTTATGATCTCGTCAATCCGCTGTTCACGGACTATGCCCGCAAGCTGCGCTTTGTCTATGTGCCGCAAGGCAAGAGCGCGCTCTATGATTCTCATGAGGCATTTTCATTTCCTATAGGCTCGGTGCTGGTTAAAACCTTTGCCTATCCGACGGGCGCTGGCTCCTTGCGGCTTATTGAAACGCGGCTGTTGATCCACAAACAAAAGGGCTGGGTCGCGCTGCCGTATGTTTGGAATGACGAACAGACGGACGCCATTCTCAAAGTTGCAGGTAAGCGAATGCAGCTTGCTTGGCAAGAAAGCGATGGCCGCACCATAACAACGCGTTATGCGGTTCCTAACGTCAATCAATGCAAAGGCTGTCACTCGGTCAATGAACGTTTTACACCCATCGGACCGAACGCCCGCAATCTCAATCGTGATTTTGCTTATGAGACTGGCACGCAAAACCAGCTGACCCATTGGCAAGAATTGGGGTTTCTAACGGACCTACCTGAAGATCGCGGGAGTATCATCAAACTTCCGCGCTGGGATGACCCAGAAACCGGATCCCTTGAAGCCCGGGCGCGTGCTTATCTCGATATCAATTGCGCGCATTGTCATCGTGCCGAAGGACCAGCTCATATGTCCGGTCTTTTCTTAGAGGTTACGCAAAAAGGCCCGGTGCATTGGGGGCTGTTA
>JAJFIN010000105.1 GCA_021774955.1 Alphaproteobacteria bacterium
GTTCGGTCACGGCGGTTGCGCACCAGAGGGATGGGGCGACTATTATTGGGACCAGAAATTGTGGCGCATCGATCCGGTGATCGAAAAGGCGCGCAAGTGGCCCAACCCTCACACCTGGGAAGACACGCTGGCTGGCTCAAACTCCGCTAGCAGACGCTTTATGGATGAGGCGTCTGATTGCGGCCTCAAACACGGCGCGACCGTGCCGATCTACGGCATGGGCGGGTGGCGCTTTAATGTGACCGTCAGCTCAAGCCTGCCGGAAGTCGATGAACGACAAGCCTTAAACAAGATCGCGGCCATCGCCCACACCTATTCTATTGTCGATCCGGAATTGCCGAGCCATATGGGCAGTTCTGAAAGTGCGCGTTTGACCGTCCGCGAAGCTGAAGTTGTGCAATGGGCGGCGGCGGGTAAAACTCGCAGTGAAATCGCCGAGATCATGACTTTGTCAGAGCACACGATTGGCACCCATATGCGCCATGCGCTGGAGAAATATGGCGCCGCCAACGTCACCTCCCTGGTGGCCATGGCAATCATTGCGGGTGATGTTTATATTCCTCACTAATCACTGGATCCGGCGATACCGGCTTAACTCTTTCTTGGGCAAGTTCCTCCTTCAACTTGAAGGAGAATCCCCCCAATGGAAATCAAAATTGTCACCCCGGAAACTTACGACTATTTTCGCCCGCTTCTGTGGCAGGCGGGTGCCATCCGCAAGCGTCTTTGTATCGATGTGTTGAAATGGCCGGGCCGGTCGGTGCTCTATGGTATGGAGCATGATGAATTCGATGAACCGGATATAAAGGCTTGTCACATCTTGGTTTGCGATGACGATGGCAAGGTGGTTGGCGTCAATCGCCTGGTGCCGACAGAGTACGGCAATTATATGCTGAAGCACATTTGGCCTTATTTGGTCGAGAAAGTCCCGCTGCCACAAAGCCCAGAAATTTGGGAACAAAGCCGCTTCTGTATTGACCCGCTGTTGGCCAAGGAAGATCGCGGCAAGGCGATCGGCGGCTTGGCCTTAGGCGGCCGCGTGTTCAATCAATCGCGTAACATAAAAGAAATCTGGTGGATGGCGTGGCCTGAGAACATTCGCTTCCTCGGTGAGAATGTCGATTTTCTGGGCGAAGAGCGCGATGTCGATGGCTGGCAATCCGTGGCCGGACGATCCTTCCCCGAGGCCGGTGGTCTGGAACATCTAATGCGTAAGCTTGGGCCGGTGGCCATCGATTGGGGTCTGCCCGAGGCTATCCCAGCACTGCCGAGATTTGGCGAAAGAGTGGCAGCATGAAACCAGAACCTAAAGTCAGGCCAGCGCCAACATTCAAACCAGCGCCAAGCGCGGGGCAGAATTTCATTGCCGACTTGAGCGATGAAGCGCTGGCCCGGCAATTGATCGACACGCTTGGCCTGACCATAGGATGGTTGTCCCCGCGCGCGCCTCGCTTCGAAGAGACGATTGCCGCTCTTGAGGCCGCGCAGTGCGCCTTGCGTAAAGAACTGACTTAAGCGTAGGACGTGTGTGCGAGACGGGAGAGGCGGTGGCGCGGCAGAGATGTTGGGTGCCGCCTTTTTCTGTGGCCGAGGATTGCGGCCCTGGTTCGAGACACGAGCTTCGCTCGCCCTCACCATGACGTTGGCTTTTGTTTCGGTGTCATCCTGAGGGTGATCGTTAGATCATGTCTCGAAGGATGGGCGGCACACACAAAACCACCCCCTTCACCCGACCAGGGCCTTGAACGCGTCCTGCACGATCCGCTTGGCGCGTTTGCGGCCGATCTTGTGGCGGCGGGCGATGTCGGGGAGGTAGCAGCGGTCTAGGCAAACTTGCTCGATAACTTGATAGTGGGCAGGGCCGATCTGGGCTTCTAGGCGCTTCAATACTTTCCCGGTTTCGGCGGCACGTAGCGCTTGGCCTTCGGCGGCGGCCAAGGGCCTGGCGCCATCGACGCGGGGGCGGGCGAGGTCGATTGAGGGCAGCGCGGACCCGCCTTCGGCCAAGGCGATGAAGCGATTGCCGGCGGCGTGTTGTTCATCGGTGAGGATACCGAAGGTGTGGAACCAATCGATCGGATGGGTACGGATGTTTCTGATCCGGGTTGCGGGGCCCTCGCCTTCTTCATCGGCATCGGCGCCGGCATCAACATCGATCTTTTCCTCGATATATTCCGGCGGGGCGCCATCATAGCCTTCGGGTCCGGCCGGGCTCCAGGTTCTGACCTTTTTTAGCGACACGGCTTTGGCAAGTTTCCGGCGTTTTGTTCCGATGCCGGGCTTTTGAGACGCCACGCCTAATCCTCAAACTCAATGCGGTAAAGATACTTTCCAGAATCGGTTTTCGTATCCGTTGACTTGTATTTCAGCCCTTGCGGTTCATCCGCATGGGGATCATATTTTTTGAGTACCCAGCCCCGACCCCAGATGGTGAAGATCCGAAACGGGGCTTTGTGTTTGACCAGCTTAGCGCGGATGCGCGACATGTGGACATGGACGACTTTTTCGTCAGGGCCGTCGCAATCGGGGCGATGACCATAAAGCATCTCCCAGACAAACTCTTTCGACACGGCAGCATCAATGCGCAGGGCCTTGAACAGTTCGGCCTCGTGCTTGGTTAGGTCCCATTGCGGCGCCGGCTCGATGCGGTGGCGCAAGGCTTTGATCTGGGCCAGCTCGTTTTTCAAGGCGGTGATTTGGCGTTCAAGTTTGGCGTGATCGTTGCGCGCGCGAATGATCTCGGCGTCAAAGCCGAGGGGGGTACTTTGGGATTGGGTCATGGCGGTCCTTTGTTAGGTTTCGGTTTCAACTTCGATTGCGGTTTTGGGGAGGGCGGAGTGTGGCTCCGGGTTGGGCGGGTGCAGGCTCGGTAAGCGCACTTGCGTTTGGTTGCGCAGGTTAAAGATTAGGAGCCAGGCCTGCTCGCCGCCCGGTGCGGTGTAGCCGGGATGGCGCTCCAGATAGCGCTCCCAGGCGAGACCGGGGGCCGACGCCGACTTGACCATCAAACCGGGTTTCTCCGGTGGTGACACAAGCTCATTTGATCCGGAGAGGGACGATCCCTCGCCTCCCTTTTTTACCGGATCTTTAGGCAGAAACTCTTTCCAGGTTTCTTTTTCGGGCCCTAAGAACGTTGCCGCCTGCTGGACAGTCGAGCGATCCTTTAAACCCTTGAGCTTGGCACGATAGGCTTTGGCTGCCACGATCAGCGCCTCCGGTGACAGACCGTCCTCAACCAGGCTTGAGAAATGGCGCGAGGCAATACCCCACCCTTGCGCGCCTGGCCGATCGGGATAGATCTCCTTGAAGTTCGCAAACTGGATATGATCTGTGTGCCCCCTTTCATCTTCCCTCAAATCTTTGGAAGAAGCAGGCTTAGATGTCTTCTTTCTTCTTGGTTTGGAATTTAGATCTGAGTCTGGTTCTGATGTCTGAATGGCACCGGGCAAGGCGGTGCGAGACGGCGCGTCGGGTAATGCGGATGCATCGCTTGGCGCCTTTGTTTCCAAGGCTTTAGCGTCATGACCGCGCCATCTTTTTTCAGCGGCGGCTTTGTTTTTGGCGCATTTCTCGGTGAATTTGTGGAACTCTTGGCGCAGTCTTTTGCTAATTAGTCTGCCGTCTTCGACAAAAAGCAGCGGCGTGTAACAATCTATGAGGGCGCTGCGGATCTTGCGCCAGCGGGCCGGGGTCAAGCGCAACAGCCGGGCCAGCGACGCATCGTCATCGCGCAAGGTACAGTCTTCGTTCAACACCCACATCTGACAAAGCAGCGTGAAATACGCGCCCTGCGCTTCAAGCGAGAGCAACGCGACCTTGGGATCAGACAACCAGTCTTGCGGATAAAACGGAAAATAAGGGGCGGTACTCATGGATCATTTCACTCCAGAAAAAAGACCCCCGGTGGCTCCAAGCAGCTTTGGCTTATGGGAGCCGAGCACACCGTCCTTTGGGGGGCAAAGGGGGCATCGGTGCTATGCTCTCCTGCCCGGCCTGTTTGCAAAAAGGAAACACAATTGGAAACAGACAAGGGGCAAGAACCGGGGCACGCGTGGGGCATGGGGAGGGGAGACCAACCGCACGCGCGATGGGAAAAAGTTAGGCTATTCGAACCACACCGAGCGCCCGGATCGGTGCAGCGGATCCGGCGGTTTGGGTTTATGAATATGATCTGTGTAGGACGTATCAGGTAGGGCGCCCAAAGCCAGACAACACATGGCGATGGTCAGGATAAAACCGCCGAGTGCGAAACCGATGATGAATGCGAGCATGACGCACCTTTCTCATTCTTCGCCCCTCGCGTTGTGGTTTAGATCCAGTCCGCATGCCCATGCGGGATGAAATTTGGAAGCCCTTTCGAAACCGCAGGAACATTTGCGGGTCCTTAAGGGTGATTTGAATATGCGGTATACTCACCGCATTGTCAACAAGTAATGCGGTGATTTTCGGTTATTTTACCGCATATGAGGGTTTGTGCGGTGTTTAACTAGTCGCAAAGCGTGTCCTGGTGACAGGACTCGCGCGGCGGCGTAGGGTGAGATTCGACGGGGAAAATGGGGGCGAAGATAAATGCCAATAACGCATTGGTCGGCGATAGTCGAATGGGATGGACCTTGTGCATCTCCCGAAGAGGCTGGCAATCTTGCGAGGAAAAAAGGCTGGGGTGAGGACGGCGATAGCGGTCTTTACTGCGCCCTTGGTCGAGTGAAACGCTGGTCGTTGAGACCTAGCAAATATTCAGTTCTCCACATCGGCGAAAACAAGGAGCGGTTTATAAACGGCAGGAAAGTCAAACAGACCCTTCAAGAACGCATCAATAGCAATACAAAGCTCAAAACAACAAAAAATGGCGGCGAAATAAATGGTCAAAAAGAGTTCTGGGTTGCGCATATTCAGACGGAAAAAATTCATCAACCAGACCCTGACAATTATGAGGGCGAAGTGAGTCTCACCGAGAGGTTGCTACTCTATACCATTCGCCCCCTACTCGACCGTCAACTAAGTGCGAAAAAACAACCAAGTGTTTCGTTTGTTATAATGAATAAATTTTCAAACAGCGTCGATTTGAAGGAATCTCTTAAGTTCAGAAAACTCATGCCGCAGATAGTTTCCTACTCAGCAGGTGATGCAACATATTGCTTCATACCGTTCGAAAAGAAAAAACCTCCCAAACAATTGAAGGCAAACATAAATAGGAAAGCCCCAATTGGCACGCTCTACATAACTTCTTCCGACAACGGTTTTCGGCTTCATCGACGCCGAGCATTGTCAAACGAATTCCAATCGATGGTTACGAACTGAAAACACCAGAGGTACCGTCGTTTCCGCTGGACAGCATTACTGAGCCCATCAGACCCGAACAATAGACTTTTAGCTGTGCTCGACCCTTCGAGACACTCGCGTTCGCTCGTTCCTCAGGGTAACGGGAAATTTAAGTGCGGCGTCTGGCGTAGTGACAGCGCGGGCATCGTCGCTTAAGGTGACAATCGATTGGGGAATCGTAGGGGACGAAAAAGATGGTCATCGAGATCGTCAGCGTGATCGCGGCGCTTGTGATGCTGTGGGTGTCAGAGAACACTCGCACCAGACGCAGAAGAAAATCCCGTCGGCGGCGCAAAGCCAAGTCCGGTGCGCCTTATGGATTGGCTCATGCGACGCGACTGACCAGTGCGCCAGCGACCTCCGAGCCCCCCGCAACCAAAACACCGGAGATCCCGGTGCCGCGTTTTTCACCGGACGGCTCGGCCGTGCCGCAAGACGGGCAAGCGTGGAAGGCCGATCCGGATATTTGTATTTGAAGGTGGTGCTCGAAAGTTATAAGCGCTCACGCTAGTGCGCTGACGCGCACAGCTCCGCGGGGGCGGCGCATAAGCGCCGGGCTGCGGTCGCAGCCGTTCCCCCACTGCCACAAATACAAGCGTCATCCTGACGGTGATCGCCAAATCACGTCTCGAAAGCCTGCCCCGGACTTGATCCGGGGGATTGGCCTCACACGTCGGTCAACGCATCGCCGTGGGCGACGATCCGGGTCACATATTCATCCAGGTCAGCTTCGCTCGTGCGGTGATTTGAAATACTCGTGCGGATCGAGAAGGCATTGCCGAGCTCAATCGATGACGGGATGGCAAAACCAGTTTCGTGCAAGTGTCGGAAGATCGTGTGGTTGACTTGGTTGAGTTCATCGCTGGACAGCGTGTTGTTGCGATAACGGAAGTTGACGATGTGAAGCGCGGTGGGTGCGAGCAGCTCGAGCCGGTCGTGGGCTTCGACCTTGCCAGTGAGGTATTGCGCCAGCTCGAGGGTTTGATCGATGGTCTGGCCAAAGGCATCGGCGCCATCGCTGGTTAGTGAAAACCAAAAGCGTAAGGCGCGGAAGCCACGTGACAATTGCACCGACAGATCCGACAAGCTCTCGCCGGAATCAGACAGCGTGCCTTCAATTTGCGTGAGATAACCGGCATGGGCGCGCAGGGCTTCGCGGTGTGCGTCGCCATTGCGCACAAGCACGCAGCCGATGTCGTAGCTTTGATACATCCATTTGTGCATGTCGAAGGCCAAGGAATCGCCAAAGCGGATGCCGTCACGAATTCTGGCTGCCAGGTGCTTTTTGGATTGCGACAACACCGCCCAAGCCCCGAAAGCGCCATCGACGTGGAGCCAAATGTTATAGGCCCCGCACAATCTGGCAATCGCCTCAAGGTCATCGCTGGCGCCGGTATTGACCGTGCCGAGCGTACCGATAACAACCATCGGGTTAAAGCCAGCGTCCCTGTCATCGAAGATTGCGCGTTCAAGAGCATCGACGCACATGGCGTAATTTTCATCGGACGGGATGACGCGGATGGCGTCGCGGCCAAAGCCTAAGATTTCAATCGCCTTAAGCGAGGAATGATGGGTCTGGTCTGAAATGTAGAACCTGGGCGGTAGATCCGTGGACTGAATGCCATGTTGTTTGGTGTCTGGCCCGAGCATGGCATAGCGCGCAGCCACAAGCGCCAGCAGGGTGCTTTCTGAGGCGCCGGTGGTTAAGACGGCACTGGCCTTTTCATCGTAACCGAAGAGGGTTTTGATCCAATCCAAAACCTGCATCTCGGTGAGCAAGCTTGAATCGTCAAAGATCGTCGGCACACCATTGGTGAAGGCGGCAAGCCATTCACCGACCATCGACGACGGTGCATTGCTGCCGACGACCCAACCCCAAAAGCGCGGGTGAATATTGCCGACAAGATGAGGAAGAATGTCGCGGCGAAAGCGATGGTACGTCGCTTCAAGCCCGATGCCCTCTTTCGGCAAGGGCACGCTGAAATTTTCGCGCACGGCGTCGGTTGGTTTTTGCCAGACCGGCAAGGATCGCTGATCTTGCAGATGGTCGGTCACATCATCGACGATCATGTGTAGGACATGACGAAAGGCGTCCCAGTCTTGCGGGTCAAGATAGTTGGGGGGATTTTTAGTTTGGGTCATGGCGCTAGATTATCATTATTTGTTGCGTATCGCAACTAATATAACACTTTATATTGCATTTTGCAAGTGATTATTTGGGGTGGAAAGGTGGGGGTTTTGGGGTGTGCGCGACCCTTCGAGACACTCGCGTTCGCTCGTTCCTCAGGGTAACGGGTGCTTTTAAATGCGGCGTCATCCGGAAGAGGTGGAGCGCGCGCCCCTACTCGCCGGCAATGCCGACCAAGTCCTCGAGCAGCTCCTCAGAGCCAAACTGGCTTTCGACATCGACTTTGCCGAGGGCAAATTCGGGTGGCACGACTTCGGGGCCTTTGCCCGGTGGCAAGGGTGGTGAGTAATAACCGAGCGCATAGGAGCCCATGGCGTAACCGATCAGGGCTTGCAGTTTGGGGTCGAGGGTTTTGGCGATCTGTGGTGGGCAGGCCAGGTACTGGTTTTCCTCTTGGCGTAACCAACCGAGCGTGTAGGTGATGTTGATGCCGATGCGGTCAGCATCGGAAACATTAGCGCCACCGCCATGAAAGACCGAGCCGGTGTAGAGCAAGACCGAACCGGCTGACATTTCCGCATAGGTGATCTCATCGTCTGTTGGCAGACGATCGTCGGGCCAAGTGGCCGAGCCAGGCACTACTTGAGTGGCGCCATTTTCTTTGGTGAAGTCGGTCATCGCCCAGATCGTGTTGAGCTGTGGTTCAACGCCTTTCAAGTATTTGCCCCAAGCCCAACGGTCACGGTGAATGGCTTGCTTGGCTTGGCCCGGCATGATGCGGATTACCTGGCCCAGATGCAGTTGATAGCGCGCACAATTGGGTTTTAAGAAATTGTCACAGCCGGCAAGGATGGTGTCGTTCATCACGAGATCCCGGCAGGCTGGCGAACGCGCGACCAAGGCGCCGGTGCGGGTGGTATGATCGCCGGTAAACTCATCGCGGCCCGGCGCCGTTGCCTCGATATAGGGCATCAGTTCTTTCCTAACTTGGGCCAGCGCGTCTGGCGACACCATGTCTTTCAAGATCAGCGCACCATCGCGCTCTATCACGGGCATGATATCATCGATCTTGGTGTCAGCTGCCAAGGTCGTTATTGGTGTTTTTATTTGTGGCATTTGGTGTCCTCCCAAGACCCTAGGCTATATCAGATGTTTGGTGCGCACAATCACTCCCCATCGGCATTGCTGCGGCCTTAAATCCCGCTCACAATGGGGTCATGGAACTTTCAACTTGGATGCTTTTTGTCGTTGCTGAACTCTTAATCTGCCTGAGCCCTGGGCCGGCGGTGATCTACGTCACCTCGCAAGGTCTCTCGCAAGGTGGGGCCGCTGGTTTGCGACCGTCGATCATGGCCAACCTGGGTATCATCACTGGCAGCTCTTTGTGTTTCTTGGCTTCGGCTCTCGGTCTGGGCGCCATGATCTTGGCATCACATCAATTGTTCCAGATCATCAAGTGGGTGGGTGTTCTTTATCTCATGTGGATGGGCGTGCGTATGTTCCTCAGCACCAAAAACGCGATCAGCACACAGCTGCCAGACAAAGGTCTTGATCGGGTGTTGGCGCGCCGGATCTATACCGGTGGCGTGGTGGTGCAATTGGCTAACCCGAAAAATATGGTGTTCTTCCTGGCCATCTTACCCCCGTTCATCGACCCGGCCGGTAATATCGCGTTTCAAATATTGATCTTGGGACTGACCAGTCACGTCATTGAGTTTTTGGTTTTGCTGTTCTACGGCGCCTTAGCCAGTGGCGCGGCGCGGCGTGTTCGCTCAACCAAACTTGCCTTGTGGGTCAATAAAGTGGCCGGATCGCTGCTCATCACCATAGGCATCGGCTTGGCCTTTGTCCGACGGGCGGAAACTTGAGCCTTGTTAAGTTGAGCGCCGGCAGTTTTTAGATTGTCCCCTATTGTGCTGTTTTTGCCACGGTAAAACCGCAGAACTCTGCCATTGGGGATAACTTTCTCCCATGCAAGGCAACGGCGCCTCACTTTTAAGCCCGAGCTTATTATGGTAAATAAACAGGCAAGCACAGAGCCTCAGCGCTCTGTCAGTATTGCGTATCCAGTAAAATTCTAGCGTGTTTCCAGTACATTGTTGCGTTTATCGCGTTTTGTAATGCGTATCGAATCTCTGCTGTACACGGTCTTGGCAGAGCAATGCGGGCGGGCATTGGACCGTAATTGGGGATGGGGACGTGCTGAATTTCGGCAGATTTTAGACCTTAGTCGCTCGGTGAGCTTTGCACTCAGGCGTGCAAAGAACCGGGGGGTGAAGTTGCGCGCGACCAAACCGTTGCAGCGCGATGAGGCACCGGGCGACGCGATAGGCGACTTAGTAACAGCGTACTGCCAATAGAAATTCAACAGGTTCCCATCCCGAATGCCTTGGCCATAGGTTGGCCCTGCTGTGCAGTCCTAGTTTGCACAGTGTACGAACAAAATAGAACGACACAGGGGGACCGTGTCATGGACGTTAAGTGGAGCCGGTGTTTAAAAGTAGTTGCGTCTGCGTCAGTGATATTTCTAGCGTTCACAATAAGCGCGCAAGCAGCTTTCCTTGAAAACTTCCGTGAATTGCGCGGCGCATCCACCAATTCGTCAAACGGCCAATCGACGGGCACCCAACAATTAGAATTTGTCTATAATAGCACGCTGGGCAATGTCTCAGCCGGTAACCGGCTCGGCGGCAATCGCGGCGGGGCCTATAGCGTCAATTATTTCGGCCAGGTCTCAGGCGGGCCTTTGTCAAGCGGCAGCTCGTCAAATTCGGTGCTGTTTAACTCGAGTGTTCTGCCCAATCTCGGCAGCGGTAGAAATCGCAATTCAGGCGGGAGCTTCGGCTTCGGTTCCTTTGGTTCATTTGGCGGCGGTTCGTTCAACTCGTTTGCCAATAGCTCCTCGGGCGGCAGCACAACACCGGGCGCCAGCACTTCAGGTTTTGGCAGTTTCTCATTTTCAGGCTTCGGCGGCGGACTAAGTCGATCTAACACGACGTCCAATCCAACCGGCGCCAGCGGCCCATCGTTTAACTTCGGATCGTTTTCGCTCAGCGCCGGTCGCAATCAGCCCTCAGGGTTTTCCAGCTCTGGACGCACATCTGGTTTTGCCCGATCAAGTTTTATAGGCATTGGTTCGTTCGGTCTGTTTGGCGCGTCCGGCACCTTTAGCAATCTGGCTTCGATTGTCGGCGATACTTCCGGCAATAGCACACCGGCGGTTAGTGCCGCGTCAACTTCGAGCGCCACTTCGGTCGCCACGGGGGGCAGTTCAAGTTCAACACCGACGACAACGCAACCGACAAAGGCTGACGACAGTACCAATAGTGGGGCGTCGACATCGACAAGCGCAACGCCACCACCGCCTGCATCTACCAAACCACCAGCCACCTCGGCTCCGTCGACAGCTTCACCACCACCTGCACCGCCAGCACCGCCGGTCGTTGTGCAAGCGAAGTCTACAACGCCGCCACCTCCCCCACCCGCGCCTACGAGCTTCACCGTTGCGTCGGCGCAAACCACCACTCAAACAACAAATACATTCAATGCACAGAGCCCAGACGCCAACAATGTACCGGAACCCTCCATGCTCATCCTGTTCGCGCTGAGCATATTGGGCTTGGGTCTGGCAAAAGGTTGGGGCTTCAGACGCGTCCTTGAGAACTTACTAATTTAAACCACACCACACCAAAAGCGGCGTTCCTCTGAAAAGGAGCGCCGTCTTGGTGTGGGGGTGTTCCGTATCGGGATGGTATAGTTTAGTTTTCTAAGTGAACGAGCTGTCTTCACTCAACGATTGCACCTTTCCGTGCCTCCAGCTCCAGGATGTATCCGGTAGAACAATGTTAAAGATTGTTAGGTACATTTTGCGTGCAAACCATTGCGTAACAACCATGCCAAACCGCTGAGTAAAAAGGGCATGGATTGTATTTGGTGTTCGGGAATGTGCGTCTGTGCTTGAGAACATAAAAATCTCTACACTGAGTGTGCTTATTGGTGCGGTGCTGCTGATTGCCGGTGGCGCCCTGGTATCTGTGGCGCTTCAG
>JAJFIN010000106.1 GCA_021774955.1 Alphaproteobacteria bacterium
CCTTTTTCTGAAAGTGCTTTTGCTGACCTCATGGGCTTGGCTAAAAAAGGCGTGTCCGAACTTTATGTGCTTCAAAAGGGCGTTATTGAAAGCCTTTAACGCCAATTTTTGCCAAGGTTAAGCTTATGTCTCAAGCCCCCCGCGCGTTTCACGGCCGCTCTCTCGTGGTCGCCAGCCACAATGAGGGCAAGGTGCATGAAATCTGTGATTTGCTGACGCCTTTTAAGATCGAGGTGTTGTCTGCCCGGGAACTGGATTTGCCCGAGCCCATCGAGTCCGGCGCGACCTTTGCCGACAACGCCAAGATCAAGGCCTTAAGTGCGGCGCACTCAAGCAGCCTGCCGGCGCTGGCTGATGATTCAGGCCTGTGTGTTCCAGATTTGGGCGGTGCGCCGGGGATCTATTCGGCGCGGTGGGCGGGGACGGATAAAAATTTTAACGCCGCCATGGAAAAAGTTCATAGCGATCTGGATGGACAAGGGATCACAGAGGCCCGCGCTCATTTCTGGTGTTCATTGTGTCTGGGCTGGCCCGATGGACATGTGGATGTTTTTGAAGGACAGGTGCACGGCACCCTTGTCTGGCCGCCGCGGGGCCGCAAAGGCTTTGGCTATGACCCGATGTTTCTGCCCGATGGGGAAAGCCAGACCTTTGGCGAGATGGATCCGGTGCGAAAACACGGCCTGTCCCATCGTGCGCGCGCTTTTGAAAGTCTGATCCATGGCTGTTTCCCAGCCCGCTAAGCCGGGCCCGGATCTGGGTGTTTATCTTCACTGGCCGTTTTGTCAGGCTATCTGTCCCTATTGCGATTTCAACGTCATCCGTGCACGGCCTATGGATCAGGTGGCTTGGGCCGAACATTATGTGCGCGAGCTGAACCATTTTCATGAATTCACACCGCACCATACTTTGCGCAGTATATTTTTTGGTGGCGGTACGCCGTCGCTGATGCAGCCCGAAATTGTTGGACTGCTGATCGACCATATCAAATCTTTATGGCAGGCGCCTGGCGCCGTCGAAGTCTCGTTGGAGGCCAATCCGAGCGATGCGAGCGCCCCGATCTTGTCTGGATTTGCTAATGCCGGCGTCAATCGTTTGTCTTTGGGGGTGCAGGCGTTGAATGACAGCGACTTGAAGGGGCTGGGGCGGTGGCATACGAGCGCGCAAGCGTTAAAGGCGATTGAACATGCAAAAGCAATCTTCCCAAGTGTCTCTTTTGATTTGATTTATGGCCGACCCGGACAAACCCTCGACGCCTGGGAGACCGAGCTGGCCCAAGCTTTGGCTCTGGCGCCTGATCATCTGTCGCTTTATCAGCTCACCATCGAGCCCGGCACCGCTTTTGAACGCGCGCAGGCGCGCGGACGCCTGATCGTGCCTGAAGAAGATGACATGGCCGGGTTTTATGAAACGGCTGGCGCGTTATGCGCCAAGGCAGGTCTTGATGCTTATGAGGTCTCCAATCACGCGAGACCCGGTGCGGCGTGCGCACATAATTTAATTTACTGGCGCTGCGGTGACTATATTGGCGTCGGGCCAGGGGCGCACGGCAGGTTGTCCGCTGACGGACAAAGATATGCAACGGTAGCTATCAAGAAACCCAAAGAGTGGGCGGCAAGCGTCGAGCGCCACGGTCATGGACGGGCGAACATGGAGGCGCTGGATAAAAAAGATCAGCTGACTGAGTTATTGCTTATGGGGCTGCGTGTGCAAGAAGGTGTGGATCTGGCGCGGGTTCAGGCGCTGTCGCCTGGCGGGCTGGAACGTAATATTATGGGCGATCTTCAAAGCGCGGGATTGATCGCAACTGACGCGCTTAAAATACGCACCACACAAAAGGGCCGCGCCGTGCTTAATGCGGTCCTAGAGCGTCTTCTTAATTAAAACTCAAAACCTTCAAAGGAGGTCGGCGCCGGCTCGATCACTTTAAAACCTTTTTTGGTGATCTCAATGATCGAAAGGCCGCGCTGTGTCCTTCCATCGGGCAGGAAGCGGAACAGGCCATCGACGCCAAAATACCCATTGGGATCAGTGATCGCATTGGCGCTGAAGCGGCTTCCTGGCTCTGCATTGGCAAGGGAGGCCGCCAACATCACCGCGTCATAGGCAAGAGAGGCGATCCGGGACGGTTCGTGACCATAGGCGTTTTGATAATTTACCGTAAATGCTTGCCGGGCCTCAGGCGCGGGCGCGGCAAACCACCCGCCGAGCAGAGAGGGTTCGCGGGCGATCTCAGGATTATCCCATAAGCCCGTCCCGAGAAATTTTACATAGCGTGGATCGACATCGTAATAGGGTAGAAGCGGCGCCAGGCTGCGCAGCAGATTGCCTTCTTCGGGCAGGAGTACGGCCTCATAGCCCACTTCGCCCCAGGTTTCCGAATCCTCCAGACGTTGCAAGGCGGCGCGGGACGCTTCATCATCAATTTTCCGCAGATTTTGTTTTTCCAACTCGATCGAGGATTTACGCTGGGCGTATTGCGCCAACCGCTTGACCGGCTCGAACATGGCGGAGGCTTCCCGGGCATAGTATTCTTTTTGAACGATAGTGCCGCCATATTTGGTGATGTTGGCATCAAACGCTTGGTCGACCCGGTTGCCGTAAGCACCATAGGGGATGAGAGAGGCAAACCGGCTTAGCCCGCGCCGGGTGGCGAAACGGGCAATGGCATCAAGCTCGCTTTCCGGCTGAAAGCTCAGCAAATAGACCTCTTGGCCCGCCACGGTCCGGTCGGTGGAAAAGGCGATAACGGGAATATTTCTGGTCCTGGCAAGTTCTGCTGTGGCCTTGACGGACGGGGCAAACAGAGGTCCCAGAATAATTTCCGCCCCCTGATCAAGCGCCTGCGCCGCGGCCCGCGCAGCGCCGTCAGCCGTGCCGAGCGTGTCTTTGGGAATCAGCAAAAGAGCAGTATTGCTTTGGTCGAACAAAGCAAGCTGCGCCGCGTTCAGCATTGACCTGGCCAGGGCTTGTATTTGGGGGCTTGGTGAGCTGAGCGGGAGCAACAGGGCGATGCGAACCGGTTCCCCACCTTGCATATGCTCGGGCGCGATCCACTTGGATCGATCGCCAGGAGGGAGGGGGGCGCTGTCCGGCGGCGAAAAAATCACCGGCGCCGGCAGCGAGGCGCCCTCACACCCGGCCAGCCCGACGAGAAAGAGCACAAGAAATGCGCGGCTTGTTTTGGCGATGAATTTGCGCAAAACCTGCGGCGCGGTATGGTGCCTGACAAAACCCAGAGCGTTATCATCCTTAACTGAATCGCAATAACGCTCTAGCTTCTTAGTTTGGTCGCGTTTTCGGACGGAAAACCGGGACCACTTTTCCTGAAAACGCTCCAGCGGCGCGCCCGATGACAAACAGTAAATCACGAAAATCCCCTCACGACTCCACTCATAACGCGCGTGCGAAACCCAGAAATGATCTCGCGTGGACCGACCCTATCGTTCGCCTTGCGCAAAGTAAACTTGAGCCCGCCCTTTATGTGACCGCCACACCCATCGGCAATTTGCAGGACATCACGCTGCGGGCCCTGACCTCTCTGGCAGCGTGCGATCTCATTCTGTGCGAAGACACGCGCGTCACCCGCAAATTGCTCACCGCCTTTGGTATCGCCAAACCCTTAAAATCATATCACGATCACAATGCGGCGAAAATGCGCCCCCGGATACTGGACTGGCTAAGGGAAGGCATGAGCATTTGCCTGGTGAGCGATGCCGGAATGCCCCTGGTCTCCGATCCCGGGTTCCAATTGGTGCGGGCGGTCCTTGAAGCAGGTCTCAAAGTGACGGTTCTGCCTGGGGCCTCTGCGCCGCTCGCGGCTCTGGCCCTGTCGGGTCTGCCGAGTGACAGCTTTTTCTTTGCCGGGTTTTTGCCGGCCAAAGCGGGCGCCCGCCAGCGCCATTTGCACGGCTTACGCGCCGTGCCGGGGAGCCTGATCTTTTTTGAATCCGGCCCCCGCCTGGCGGCCACACTCAAGCAAATGGAAGGGTCTTTGGGGTCCCGCAACGCCGCGATTGCCCGCGAGATCACCAAGAAATTCGAAGAGGTGCGCCGGGGGACCTTAGAAACATTGGCCACACATTACGCCGCCGCTCCGCCGCCCAAGGGCGAAATCGTGATTGTGGTGGCGCCGCCCCCTCAAGGGGATGAAAACCTTATTGATCCTGAGGCTGAATTGCGCCGCGCGCTGAAATTCTCTTCAACCAAAGATGCAGTGGCCGAAGTGGCGGCATTGACCGGCCTGCCGCGCAAAACAGTCTATGACCTGGCTTTGGGCCTCAAAAACGAAGGCGATCATGGGCAAGAATGAGAGTGCGGGCAAGCAACGTAGCGCGCGCGGCCGCCGCCACGCCTATGGCCGCGGGCTGTGGGCGGAGCGGTTGGCGGCCCTGATGCTGGTCTTCAAAGGCTACCGGATTCTTGCTCTGCGCCGCCAGACGGCGCTGGGCGAGATTGATCTGATTGCGCAAAAGGGCAGGGTTCTGGTGTTCGTGGAAGTGAAATACCGCAAGAGCGCGGCAAAAGCTCTGGAAGCGTTGACCCCGCGCCAGCGGGACCGGGTGGGCCGGGCCGCGCAACTTTTTCTCAGCTCCCGGCCGGATTTGGCTCAACTGGATCAAAGGTATGACGTTATAACGGTTTGTCCATGGAAATTAATCCAACACATTAAGAATTGCTGGCAACCATCATTAAAATAGTGTTATAAATTGGGATTGATTCGGCTAAATGGGCGCTGGGCCCACAGCCACCGTCTCTTAACAATGATGGGCAGAGCTATGACTGATCTCACACCCCTACCGGTAAACAATGGGTTAACTTCACCGCAGCGGCTTTTCGTGCGCTGTCTGCCGCGTTTCGGCCTGGTCGCGCTTCTGGCTTTAAGTTTATCGGGCTGTGTTGGCCTTGTTCTTGCGGGAACCGCTACAACCGGCGCTCTCGTGGCGCAGGACCGTTCGATTGGCAGCGGATTCGATGACACCGCCATCGATATGGACATCAAGAGCCGTTATGCCGAAGAAAATTTCAAAACCTTCCGGCGCGTCAATATCGAAGTTTATGAAGGCCGGGTTCTGTTGACCGGCAATGTGCCGACGGTTGAGGACCGGGCCAAAGCCGTACAGATCGCGTGGGCAGCCCCCAAAGTAGAAGAAGTAACCAATGAGATCGAGATCAATGACCGCTCGGAACTGGCGCGCTGGCCCAAAGATACGTGGATATCCACCCGTCTCAAAAGCAAATTGATTTGGGATACTAATATCAACAGTTTCAATTATCAGATCGAAATCGTGAATGGGAATGTCTATCTGGCCGGTGTGGCGAAAGACGCTGCTGAGCTGGAGCGGGTTACTGAACATGCGCGCAAAATAAACGGGGTCAAAAAAGTTGTCAGCCATGTCCGGCTGAAAGAATCGCCGCCACGCCAAGCGGTTGCTTTGGGGGATGCTCTTGCCAAAGAGTGATCGACCTACTGTGAGCAGCCGTTAGCGTTTCACTTCTCAAGGGCGCAAGGATTTAAGGATCGTTGCGCCCTTTTTGTGCGCCGCGTATGATACGTGTCACAGTTAGAGACGCGCGCGCCAGCGCGTTAGAGCATTTCCGAGCGAAGTGGGCACCGGTTCGCGTGAAGGAAATGCGACCAAACAACAACTTAGAGCCGTTCTGTGAGTCAAATAAAGTCGGAACGGCTCTAGCGCGAGCGATACGAACAAGAAGCAGGTGAAGAAGACATGGGCTTAAGCGTTGCGATTCAGATGGATCCCATTGACGCCATCGATATAGAAGGCGACAGCACTTTTGCTTTGGCGCTGGAGGCGCAAGGCCGCGGCCATGATCTGCTGTATTATCTGCCGCGGCATCTCAGTTTGAAAAACGGTCAGGTGATCACCAAGGCTCATCGCTTGCATGTGCAGCATCAAATCGGTGATCACTTTCGTCTCGGGGACCCGGCGCCGCTTGATCTGGCAAGTGTTGACGTGGTGCTGATGCGTCAGGACCCGCCCTTTGACATGAGCTATATCACCGCCACCCATCTTTTGCAGCGCATTCATCCCAAAACCCTGGTGGTCAATGATCCGGCCCATGTGCGCAACGCGCCGGAAAAGCTCTTTGTCACGGAGTTTGACGGCGTCATGCCGCCCACCCTCATTTCCAGCGATGAAGACGAAATCCGCGCTTTTCGCAACGAGCATGAGGACCTGATCCTGAAACCGCTGTTCGGCAATGGCGGGGCGGGCGTCTTTCGTTTGGCGCCGGGTGATGAAAACCTGGGCGCGCTGCTGGAGATGTTCACCCAGTTTTACCGCGAGCCGGTGGTGGCGCAAGCCTATGTGCCCGCCGTGCGCCAAGGTGACAAGCGCATCATTCTGGTGGACGGGCTTCCCGTCGGGGCCATCAACCGGGTGCCCGCGCCCGGCGAATCGCGCTCCAACATGCATGTCGGCGGCCGGCCGGAGCCATCCATTCTCACCCCCCGCGAGCAGGAGATCTGCGCCGCGATCGGCCCTGAGCTGAAACGGCGCGGTTTGATTTTCGTGGGCATTGATGTCATCGGCGAGTACCTCACCGAGATCAACGTCACCTCCCCCACCGGCATTCAGGAAATCGAGCGCTTTGACGGCGTCAACATTGCCGGGCTGATCTGGGACGCCATCGAAGAACGGATCGCGGGGCAATGATCATATTTTGTTCTCATAATGTTCTTGCACACTCAACCATTACGCGATAACCTCGCGTATTCGTTAAGTATACAAGGGAACATCCATGGTTGCCCATGTCTATACGGTTGCGTTTGATGGCATCGAAGCGCGGGAAGTTGATGTTCAGGTCCATATGGCCAGCGGCATGCCGGGCTTTACCATCGTCGGGCTTGGGGACAAAGCAGTGGCGGAAAGCCGCGAGAGGGTCCGCGCCGCGCTCTCGGCCATCGGGCTTGCTCTGCCGCCCAAACGCATCACGGTAAATCTGGCGCCGGCTGATCTGCCCAAGGAAGGCAGCCATTATGACTTGCCCATCGCGCTGGGCCTGTTGGTAGGGCTGGAGGCCCTACCGGGTGACAGCCTCAGCCGCTATACCGCCATGGGCGAGCTGTCGCTTGACGGCGGCATCACTCGCGTTGCCGGGGCGCTTCCGGCGGCGGTGGCGGCGCATGGCGCCGATCGCGGGTTGATTTGCCCCGCAGACTGCGGCGCGGAAGCCGCGTGGTCGGCCAATCCGGACATTCTGGCGCCCCTCAACCTCATCGCTCTGGTCAATCATTTTAAGGGCAGTCAAGTGCTTAGCCCTCCTAAGCCGGGCGCCGCCCTGGCGCGGTGCGTGGTGGCTGATCTCAAAGATATCAAAGGCCAGGAAAGCGCCAAACGGGCTTTGGAAGTGGTGGCCGCCGGGGGCCATAACATGCTGATGACGGGGCCGCCGGGCGCCGGTAAATCCATGCTGGCCCAGCGCCTGCCCGGGATTTTGCCGCCGCTTTGCGTCGAAGAGATGCTGGAGGTGAGCATGGTGCATTCGGTCGCGGGTCTCCTCGAACACGGCGCCATTGCCCAAGACCGGCCCTACCGTGCGCCTCATCACTCGGCCAGCATGGCGGCGCTGGTGGGGGGCGGTTTGCGGGTGAAACCGGGGGAAGTGTCTCTGGCGCATCTGGGTGTGTTGTTTTTGGATGAATTGCCGGAATTCTCCGGCATTATGTAGCAAACGCACCTTCGGGGAGACTCGTCATGATTGAGCTAGAATCCACCTTTCCACCTACTCGTGGTAGGGATCGAGGATGGATTATCTGTCTTATTTGTGGATGGTGCTCAAACTCGCCTGGCAAGGAGCTTGGAGCGTGGTGACTGAGCATTCTATCAAGACGCTGTTGCGTGATGCAGTGATTTTAACCGTCACCCTTGGTGCCTTACGGTACTTGCAGCCAGTATTGACGAACGCCAACCTCATGAGTGAGGACAATGTTAGTGATACTATTATCTGGATTGTCGGGTTTTTAATTTCGGCTGTAGCAGTATTTGCGCTCATATTTGTCGTTCAAGGGGTGCTTGTTGTGCCCTATCGTCTTTGGAGAGAGCAAAAGCAAAGAATTTTTGGCCTGCTGCCAGACTATGAGAAAAAACGCCTTGGTCCTTTGGCAGAGATGGCATCGCCAGCCAATCAGAAGCTGAGAGAAAGATTAGGAACCTTCGCCTGTGAATATCTTGATCCTGCATTTCGAGCACTCAACAAGGTACAGTTATCTCTCGTTGTTCAATGCAAACAACTATTTGGTGGACCATCATTTGGTGAGGCGTGCGTTAACGGGATTATGGATCAAACTGTTGAATCGTCGGAAGACATATCTGACTTAACATATCCGCTTTATTTGGAGAGGCAATCCTTTGATGAAGCCGCCACCAAAACGCATATGATTTTACAGCGATACGAAAAAGCTCAAACAATCCTTTGTCAAAGTCTTGATTATCTCGTTCAATCTAATTGCGATATTACCCCTGAGACACGAGCCAAGCTGGCGGAATGGAAGGCTATGGATGAGGCAATGTACGAAGCGCTGGATGAGTTGAAAGGCATGTATGGCATGGTGGCGATCAGCCAAATCCAGAGTACATCCGCTCGAAACTTTGATGCATCCAAGTTCTCGGGGTTACAAGACTAACTCTTTGCAGCCGATTGCAATTAGGCATTGGATAAAAAATACAGCGGAAAAACCCCCGCGTGCAATCTTATTGGCTATGTTCCTCTCGGTTTCATGGATTCCGACCCCTTCCAGACGTTCAGCTAGATCCCGGTAGCTGATATTCCGCCGCTTAAGTTCCGCTTTCAGGATGCCTTTGACGCGATCCTGCCATTCTTTATCTGCTGGCATGATAAATTCTCCGAATTTGATGATAAAATCATCATATTCGATGTTTTCATCCTTGACAATGGTGTATATTATCACCAAATATAGAGACATAAACATCAAATATGGTGATAATCATGTCTCAACACTTCCTTCTCTCAGCCCAAGCCCGGACCCTTTCACTGGCCAAGGTCTTCCGCATGTCCGACCAAGAAGCATTCGAGACCTTTAAGGCGATCCGCTGGGCGGATAATGACGGAGAGGCTTATTGCCCACGGTGTGGCTGCACCAAGGTCTATGAGTACAAAACCCGCCGTATCTTCAAATGCAAGGACTGTGAGGCTCAATTCAGCGTCACCACGGCGACAATCTTTGCAAGCCGCAAGCTGGCGATCCGCGACCTCTTGGCCGCTATTGCTATCTTTGTGAACGGGGCCAAGGGTGTTTCCGCTCTGCAATTGAGCCGCGATCTGGACGTGCAATACAAAACAGCCTTTGTGCTGGCCCACAAGCTCAGAGAAGCCTTGGGTGATGAGTTGAAGGCCCGCGAGCTGTCCGGTCATGTGGAAGTGGATGGGGCCTATTTCGGGGGCTATGTGCGCCCTGCCAATCGCAAGATCGACCGCAAAGACCGCCGCCTGTCACAGAACCGTACCGGCAAGCGCCGCGTGGTGGTGATTATGCGCGAGCGCAAGGGCCGGTCTTATCCCTTTGTCTGCAAGTCAGAGTCTCAATCAGTACCCACCATCTTAAAGCGTGTCGCTAATGGCACCACGGTTTACGCCGACGAAGCATCATCTTGGGATGGTCTGCACGCTTCCTATGATGTTCGCCGCATCAATCACTCCATCCAATTCAGAGACGAAGACGCCTGCACGAACCAAGCGGAAAGCTTCTTTTCGCGTCTGCGCCGGGCCGAGATCGGCACCCACCATCATATCAGCGGCAGGTATCTGCAATCATACGCAAATGAAATGGCTTGGCGCGAAGACAACCGCCGGGAAAGCAATGGCGAACAATATCTGATGGCCGTAACCGCCACTCTTAATCATCCGGTTTCCCGCCAGTGGAAGGGGTACTGGCAGAGAGCAAAGACTTAGGATTGAGCACCTTTAATCTATATAATGTTGTTGTATCCACTGTTTGCACAAGATATTGTTAAGGGATTCGGTGTTTCGCCACAAAAGAAAAAGAGCAGCCAAAAGACTGCCCTTCTTCGGATGCGTGGTGGAATTGGTAGACACAGCGGTCTTTAAAACCGCCTCCTGATCAGGGATTGTGGGTTCGAGTCCCACCGCATCCACCACTTAACGGACCTCTTCACAGGGGTCCGTTTTTCTTTTTAGCGCATAACACTTAACGAAGCGATTCGCTTTATATTACAAACTGTATCACAATGTACTTACACTGCAAGAACATTGTGATAAATCATGCCCGCCAAGAAGTCAGGTCAAGCAACAACTGAACAGTTTTCCGTGACATTGCCATCTCAAGCAATTGAAATGCTTGAGCAATTGGTCGTGGTTGGACTATACGGCAACAGCAGGGCCGAAGTAGCCCGCACACTAATGCTTAGCCGTCTGGAACAAATCGTAGGCCTGGGCATCATTCAGGCCAAAAGGGCACCCAAGCGCTAATGCTGGTTCTTCCACCCGCCATCTAGGGCACCAAGTTGCTTTTTAATCTCATAATGCACCCGCGACCAAAAGCGGTTGCCTTTGCCATCCTGTAATGTCGCAATGCACTCATCTTTGGCTATGCCAATAGCTCTATTACCATGTGTCTCAATGAGACTGGATGCAGCAAATTCGATGGTGCGTTTTTGGGCGCGGCGTATTTCTTCAGGTGTAAGTCCTAATTGTGACAGGCGTTCACTTGGTGTCATCAGTCAAGTCTCCAACATCGAAGGTAAAAACCTGTATAGGCAAATTCCATGCAGAAATGGTTTCCTCAAGCCGTAATCGGTCCCTAAGGCAGTTGGCCGGAGTGTCGTGGCAAACCAGATAAATTGCAGGCTTTTTATCTAGGGATTCTGCATAATGTAGGGATTGGCCTATCGCTTCCGCCCATTTCTCAGTCCAGTCAACCTCAATGGCATAGGTGTCATCCACACAGTCCGCCCTAGCCCCCGACGGGATGACAACCTCCATCTCTTTACCTGCGCATATAATTGCCTGCACATCGGCCTCACTCATGCCATCGGCGGAAGCTGCGCCCGTGGCTAAGAGCAGGCTAAGACACCCGATTATCGTTTTCATGGGCAAGGCTCCATAGCAAAAACAGTTTAGGGCCGGGCTCAGAGCATAGCACACCTTTATTCCGCCAGTGTTTCAAACAAGCCCCTATGCGCTTCTGCATGAGCCTCACAGTGTGTTTGTCGGCTGTATTGAGTCCTCTATCCGCCATAAGGCGAAGGGCAAGGTCTCTTGACGTAAGGGGCTTGTCGGAGTCTCTCAGGGCCGCCAGAACGCCTCTTGTGACCTGCCCCTTATATGCCGCATACCGTGGCGGGACAGGCTTTGGCCGCACGTCCTCTAGGTCAATATCCGGCTTATAAAGCCTGATCGTGGCGTCCACATTGTCCAAGTCTATAACGCATTGCCGGACTGCATCTTGGTAGTGTTCCAAGAGCCCCGCTATCTCGGAACGCTTCTTCAATAACCCGGAAAGTACGTGATCGCTCATGCCTTATTCTAGGCAGGCAGGGATTCACTTCTAGGTGTGTTTGCTACATAATGCCGGAATTCTCCCGCGGCGTTCTGGACTCCCTGCGCCAGCCTTTGGAGACCGGCGAAGCGGTGATCGCGCGGGCTAATGCCCATGTCACCTATCCTGCCCGGGTTCAGTTGATCGCGGCGATGAATCCGTGAGGTTTTGTTGCCTTGGCGTCGGACTTTAGCGAAGCTGGAATGTTAAGAAGATTGATTACGACTTCTTCTTTTCCAATAATGATTGTGTCCGTTATGGTTTCGATCAGCTGACGCTTTTCTGTCCTTGAGAACTGATCCCATCGATTAGCTAAATCTTGGACGTCTGACAGAGCGGCAGCGTCCGCTGTGCTTGATATCCTCAGAACGTCAAGTTGCGCTTGGAGGCGTGGCAGTTCCTCTTCGAGCTGCGATTGTCGGAGCGACAATGGCTTATGACGCCGACCGAATGCTTCTTTGGTGAGTTCGTCTGCTATGTATAGCTCATAGAGACGATCATCCTCGGCGTTGAGCTTTTTCAATTCATCCTTGGCTGATTGGATCAGCGCCCCTTTTTCTTGGATTGCGTCGTTAGCCGCCTCAATATGTGCGGCAATTTCGTCAGGCGAGAGGAGGAATTGGGACAGCTGGTCGCGGTATACGGCCTCAAGATCAGTGATCGGGATCTTATTCTTGCACCCAGAGCAGATGTACTTCAGGGCTGACGGTCTTGCATACATCTTGGTGCCACAGGCACAAAAGGCGTAGCCGGAGAATAGGTGTACATTCTCACGAGACGGCTTTTTGTGTGATGCTCGATGCCGTTCAAGTATTCCGCTGCACTCCTCCCACAGCTCTGTGCTTACAATCGCCTCAACGGGCGTCCAGACCCATTCGTTTTCGGGCTTAAGTTCCCATGACTTGGTACGGTCGTTGGTACGAGTATAGTTCTGGCGATAGAGGCCCTTTGCAGTTGGATCTCGAAGGAGACGATCCACCGTGGTGTCAGAAAAATGAGCGCCCTTTCGGGTTCGGTATCCACGTTCATTAAGGATTCGCGCGACTGTTTTCTTGCGGCGGTGCTCGGCAAAGAGTTCGTACATGAGCGCCCGGACGGAGCGTTCATTAGGATCTGGTTCAAGTTTCTTGTTGTTCCAGCGATACCCGAATGGTGCAGCGCCTCCAATAGGTCGTCCCAGCTTCGCGCGAATCGGGACTGAGGCGGCAACGCGCTCTGCGATTTCTTCTCGCTCCCACTGGGCCATTGCGGCGATGACCGTAAAGAAGAGGCGACCTGCAGGCGAGCTTGTGTCTATCGCTTCTTGAAGGGAGACCATGTCGGCTCCCGCATCGCGAAATGAATCTGCAAATTCAAGAAGCTCTTTGGTGTTGCGAGCGAGGCGAGCGATTTTGGAAAAGATGAGGCCGCTGATGTGACCTGAGTGAATGTCAGCGAGCATGCGTTTTGCTTCTGCATGTCCCATCACGGCTTTTCCACTTACTGCATCAAGCCGGTATACTTCGCGCACACGCCAACCACGCGCTTCCGCGTACATACGTGCACGTTTTTCATGCACCTCGGGACTTTCGCCCCTCACCTGATCTTCGGTTGAGACGCGAATCCAGATGCCAACTTGCTTTGGTGCTGAATCTCTGTATTTTTCCGTACTGTTTGCCATGGCCATACTCAACACTGTGTCGCTAGATTCTAGCGCTGATGGGTATATATTCTCAAGGGGAAAGAACTGGTGTAGAGACTATACTTAAGTACGACCACATAGCGCGATTGGGAACGAACCTCCGATCTCGCTGGTAAATTGCTGCGGTGCATCCGGTCCACCGTAAGCGCAAACGGCAGAAAATTTCCTGCTAAGTGATCCGAAGAATGGGCACGCCTCACAATCAATTTTTCCTGACTTTTCTGAACTAAAATACAGAATTAGGATATATTGAATTAGGATGCCAAATTGCCACCCTCTGCAATATGAAATTTGGATCTACATTATGTGGCCACCAAAAAACAGTAACCGATCATTGGATGGCCCCCGCCCTATCCCCTTGAAGCTTCAAGAACAGTTAGCTCTGTGCGCTACCTTCCCAGAGCGCGTTCTATTTATCGATATAGAGACAACGGGCTTAAGCCACTATTACGACGAGATTACAATTGTTGGCTGGTCGTTTGGTGGACGGGCATCGACCTTTGTCAAAGGTCAAGACCTTAGTCTACTCCTGGAAGATGCTGCAAATGCCAAAATCCTTGTCACCTTTAATGGAATACGTTTTGACCAACGTTTTCTCCGTCAGGAGTTTCCAGAAATCGCACTGCCCGAGGCGCATATTGATCTCATGTATTTATGTCGCCGCGTTGGTCTGACAGGAGGGCAAAAGGCAATAGAAAATGAGCTGGGCTTGCTATTCAGAGAAGACATTGTGGGCGTCGATGGGTTTGCCGCGGTTCTTTTGTGGCATCGTTATCTTCGCGGAGATTTGGGTGCCCTTAAGTCGCTCATTCATTACAACCGTGCTGACATTGCGGCGATGGGAGCCATCCTTGATGATGTACTTTCACGGTTCATCATCAATCCTGACCTGTTTGCAACGCCCATTGAATTTCTACATTGGTCAGCACCTCCGGGTTGGCGTGAACTTCCGGAGGATTTGAAACCTGCATCTGAGGATTTGACCAAAGCACTGCGGTTTGTGGATATATTTGAGGCGACCCCTGCCAAAGATGCACGAATTGTTGGTATAGACCTTACAGGTTCAGAAAAGCGCGCAACTGGTTGGTGTCTGCTGGATGGCTCATATGCGACAACAACATTGCTTACCTCTGACCAAGAGATTTTGGAGAGTACAATCGGCGCAAAACCCGATCTGGTTTCTATCGACTCTCCTCTTTGCCTTCCCTCTGGTCGCATAACAGTGGAAGATTCCGACCCAGGTCGAGAGCAATACGGTATTATGCGTCAATGTGAACGTGAGCTAAAAAAGCGCGGTATTAATGTTTATCCCAGCCTCCTTCCGAGCATGCAGAAGTTGACAGCGCGGGGCATATTCCTTGCACAGCAACTCAGGGAGAAAGGTATCCCTGTGATTGAAAGTTATCCAGGTGCTGCACAGGATATTATGCGCATCCCCCGTAAAGGGGCAGGGGTTGAATGGTTGCGGCTTGGTTTGAGTGATTTTGGTATCACTGGCGATTATCAAAACGAAAATGTTTCGCACGATGAACTTGATGCCATCACTTCGGCGCTTGTCGGAACATTTCACATGGCAGGTCTTTCAGAGGCACTTGGTACGGAAGAAGAACCGCCATTGATAATCCCAAAACTCGATAAAGAGCAGGGGCCATATGTGATTGGTATTAGTGGACCGATTGCGGCAGGAAAAACAACGTTTGCCCAGGCACTTGCAGACAAGGGGTTTGCCTATACTCGGTTTAGCCTGGTGATCGATGATATGCTTAGTAAGCAAGGTTTAGAGCTGGATCGCATCAACCGGCAAAAACTGGGGGGTGAAATCAATGCTGATGGTCGTCAACGTTGGTTGGCTGAACAGACTATCCGCAAGGTCGAAGGGGCTTCTCACATCGTGGTAGATGGTCTCAGGTTTCCCGAAGATCACGCCTATCTTGTCGAGAAATTTGGTGCTCGATTTCATCATATTTATATAGAAGCAGACGAGGCTATCCGACGAAACCGCTATAACCAACGAGGAAAAGAGGGCGGTTTTGATGCTGCTTCAGGCTCGGACGTTGAGAAAAGGGTGATTGAACTAGCTTCGATCTCACATGAGAAATTTGTTAACAATGCGAGCAAATCAGATATTGTGAATCATGTAACTGATTTGATTCATGATATAAAAAGGTAGGAATTATGCCAGTTTCAATCGTAGTCGGTGGCCAGTTTGGCTCTGAGGGCAAAGGCAAAATATCACTCGAACTCGCCAGACAGTCGAAATCTCCAATAACTGTCGTTCGTGTGGGCGGATCAAATTCCGGACACACTGCATATAATCGCGAGGGCAAGAAATATGCGCTGCGGCAATTGCCTGCTGGCTGCATAGATCGAAACGTTGATGTGGTTTTCCCAGCAGGTGCCTATATCGATGTTAACATTTTGCTTGATGAAATCGAACAACTTCAATTTCCCAGGGATCGCATCAAGATAAGCAGTTTTGCTCGAATTATTACCTCTGAGCACAAAGCTTGGGAGCGAGAGGCTGGCCTCGGCGGCGCAATTGGCTCGACCGGTTCAGGCGTTGGTGCGGCGGTCATGGCATCCGTCGCCCGGGGGGCCGCAAACTTCAAATTGCATTCATTGGATGCCGAACATTCTGGCAAGCTGGAAGAATTCCTTTGTGATTCCTCAGATCTCCTTCGCAAACGCCTAGACAAAGGATGCCGTGTTATTATCGAAGGCTCTCAGGGCTTCGGGCTTTCTTTACTCGAAGGTGGGTATTGGCCAAAAGCAACCTCACGGTCAACTACAGCAGCGGCAGCGCTTACAGAAACAGGCCTTAGCCCGCGTGACGTGGATGACATCACGATGGTTCTTCGTTCGTATCCGATCAGGGTAGCTGGCGAATCCGGACCTCTTCCAGGAGAAACAACCTGGGAAGAAATTGCTCAAACGGTAGGAATGAATGAGGACATTCGGGAATACACCACTGTTACGAAAAAACTCCGCCGTGTCGGCCGGTTTGATGCTGAACTGGTACGCCGTGCCCTCACCGTGAACGCGCCAACTCGTTTGGTGTTGAACCATATGGACTATATTGGCTCGATTGATGAGCTGAGTGACCCGAAAAGCAGACTAAGGCAGTTTATATCTGGGCTCGAATTTGATATCGACCGCAAGATCGATTGGTTTGGCTTCTCTGGGTTTGATGTGGCTCAAGCTGAAAGCCATGTCGCGTGACGGATAAGTCTAGTGAGGTCCCGGAATCCGAGCCCGAGCCCGAGCCCGAGCCCGAAGAAGCGCTGTATATTGACCGGGCAACCGCAAAAGCAACGGCTGAGAAGTTTGGTAAGGATGGAGTAGACCCGAATCCATCAATACCTCACTCCCTGTTATCTGCAGAGCACATACGTGATTACGTTAAAAGAACGGGTCTTATCGGACCATATAACAATGGAACTGGAGCAAAGACACGGCTCAAAAAGGCTGCATATGAAGGAAGAATTGGCGAACACGCCTATTTATTCAACAAAGAGGGTGTTCTAGAAGAGTGCTTTCTTGAGGGCGGCCTCCTGGTTCCGGCCAACTCTATTGTTTTCGTTGAATGTGATTTGGACTTCCGTCTCCCCGAATTTATCGCTCTACGATTTAATCTCCAAATTAGACACGTGCACAGAGGGTTGTTGCTAGGAACGGGACCTTTGGTAGACCCAGGCTATTGGGGGAAGTTGTGCATACCCTTGCATAACCTGACTGACGAAGATTACCTAATTCCACTTGATGAAGGACTCATTTGGCTGGAGTTTACAAAAACAACGTCTAATCTGGGTGTTCGAGACAAGGCTATTGGGCGAGCGCCTCTTGGTAAGGAATTCTGGGATATTCAGGAATTCATTACCAAGGCTCAAAAGCCGTATAGTGGAATTGGAAGACACCCCCCCATTCGTAGCTCTATGGGTGCTATGGTTACAAATA
This sequence comes from Alphaproteobacteria bacterium, assembly GCA_021774955.1. Classification (GTDB taxonomy): domain Bacteria; phylum Pseudomonadota; class Alphaproteobacteria; order M2410; family M2410; genus JAJFIN01. The sequence goes on from JAJFIN010000106.1 coordinate 17,175, forward strand.
TGTTTGAAGAGGCCAAGAAGAAGGCTGACACGGCTATATCACGTGTGCGACTAATATTGGGTCTGGGGGGTGTTGCTGTTATTGGTATTACCATAGGTGTTTATCAATTATGGGCTGCATATGTTTCAATGTATGATAGACAGTATGAAGAGCTTCGGCAGCCGTTAATTCAACTTCAGAATAATGTTGCGGACATAAATAGACAGCTTCAAAACTCGGAAGACAGCGCTACTGTCCAACCTGAGTTCTCCTTGCTATTAAAAGAATTGCAAACGATGACCACTAAGATTGAGTCACTCAATCAAAACAGTGCATTGCTCGAACGTATTCTAAATCTTGAGAATGAATTGAGTATCATTCGATCTGAGTTAACACCGAGTAGCGCTGAAGGAACTAAGCTTGCAGAATAGATATGCCGGGGATATTGGCGACTATATAAAGCTGGCCCTTCTGCGGCATCTCTCCGTAGGTAAAAATCTCGGTATCGCTTGGTATCTACATCCTGACGAGAATCTTAATTCGGATGGGAAACACACCAGTTATCTCACCGACAAGGAGAAATGGCGTCCGCTTGATCCCGAATTGTTCGACACCCTCACGAAAGTGGTTTCAAAGACCCGATCAATTGCAGCACTCCAAACCTCTGGCATGTTGAATGCTGTTTATTGGAGTGAGCCGCTGGCAATAGCTTCTGTGCTCGCGAGCAAGCGGTGTGATTATCGATCTAGATGGTTTAATGCCGCTTTGAAACAATTGAAAACATGCAATCTTATTTTTGCTGATCCCGACAATGGAATTATCGATGATGGCGAACATCGCAGGCGGCAACCGACCTTCGGAAAACAAATGCCTCTGTTCGAAGTGTTGACGATTTCAAATAGCAGAACTGCTATTATCTACCACCATAACACCCGTTTCAAAGGCGGGCATGATGCTGAGGTCGATCACTGGCTAGCCCAATTGGGGCCGGATGCCATAGCAGTGAGAGCGAACGCCTATAGTTGCCGCACGTTCTTCATTGTTAATCCTGATATAGAAACCAAAAATAGGGCAGAGGGTTTTTGCAAGCAGTGGTCCGATCATAAGGTAAGACTGCATCTTTCACTAAACGACCGGTGAATTTATAGGGGTTTAATCGCAGAATTATACACGGAGATTCTGAGTGTAAAAAGTAAGACTAACGTTTATTTGGAACTTAAATTGTCTCAATTTTTATATTTCCCTGGGTATCTCACCCTTACATAAGAAGTCTAGGGCTGACTCGAACCTGCTCCCCATCGATGTATTTTGGTCACCCTTGTCTATCTTTCAACATCTATAATCTGGATGTCATCGGCTTCCTTCATCAGATCAAGCTCAGTCAGAATGTCTTCGATTGTTGTAATTACATGAACGTGAGCGTTACGAGACATGACTGGACCGTAACCTCGATCAACTAATTACTTTGCGGCTGATAAACTTCACGGCAGCCGTAACGCCACCGTGAAAGTTCAACCCGGAAAAACTCCAGCTGGGTGATCCAAACAAGAGGAGCGGGTCAAGTGCCAGAAACTTTATCAAGAAATGGCACATAAGAATGGATTTTACATCATCAGACAGTAGATAGTTTAGTCACTGTATCGTACGCAAACTTAACTACCAATTTGTGGGCACACAACCAATTTTATCAATTTGTACAAAGTACCATCACTTAAGCATTCTCATGTGCGTTGTGTGATGCTACCGATTATGTAGCGACGCGAAGTGCGTAATCGCAAGTGCCGCAGCATTAAAGAGTCCCATTCGCGGATCTTCACTCATCCAAGGCTTTCGCACCGGGGGTAGCTTGTGACCCAGACCTTCAACACAATCCAATACAGCAAGTGCAATCTCATGACGCGTTTTGTCCTGTTCTCCGTAAAAGTGGTTGCTGACATCTGCACGGGTAAGGACTTTCACTTTGATGCCCTTTTTCTTGGCGAGTGATACCAAGGAGCGGCAGAGTTTTTGTATCCGTTGAGAGCGGCGTGAGGATATGCTTTCGTATTCCTCCAATACCAGTACCCTCGGTTTATATTTATCAAGTAGCGTTTTGGCCTTTTTGATAGAGTCTCGGTTCTTATCCTTATGGACCGTCGCAATACCCCAATCGACTAGGAGTTCAGGACCCTCAAACAGCACCCAGCCAAAGCCTTTGGTAGTGGGATGGATTGCGAGAACCAGTTGGTTTCTGCCTACGATATTCTGCTTCATACGTCAGTTTGTTCACGCTCCAGGCGTGTGATGATTGACTTAATAAAGTCTCGTTTCGCAGCAGAAGCTGCGCCTTGTCTGGCAACGAGTCGTTCGAGGAGTTTTTCTGCTCTCGCGCAGGCGGCGCGTTCAATATTGGTGTAGAGGTGGGGAAACAACTCACATGCCTTCACGCCAAAGACGATCTCACATCCAATGATGAAATCCACGCTTGGTGTGCGCGTCAGAGACTCGTATTTTGAAATTACCGTTGACGTAAGGCCAAATAGAATTCCCAACTCCTCCTGCGTTAGTGCATTACGTCTTCGATACGTGTGAAGGTAGCTGGGAAGTGAATTAGGCATACAGTGTCATGCCACTCAGCAGCCGGTACGGGAGTGCTGTCTATTCTCTCAAAACAAAAACAGCGTGCGAAGGAGTAAAACCTTGGCACGCCGTCAACATTTTCCTATTGGGTATACGTTTTCTCACAGTGCTGGTAATTGTACCCGCTCCACCAATATTGACACCAATGGGCAAGCTGTGGTGTCAAAAAGTTACTCCTCCCGTTCTCAAAATGAACGCGCAGAATAGGGCTATGGCAAAGAAAGCGAAGCTCCCTGGAGATCTTATTTTAGACCGGTATATGCAAAACGCAACAGAAGAGGAGCGACGTCAAGCCTATGAAAACCTTCGCTCGTTTGCAGTGGTACTCGCCCGCATTGATGCACGGCTGAAATACACAGAAGTTGATTCGCGTAAATCAATTTGATGAGGTAGAGTCGAGTCATTCCAATGTATGAAAAAGTATTTAGCGTACGTCCGCGTCTCAACGGTGAAACAAGGCGAGCGGGGGTCATCGCTTCAAGAGCAACGCAGCGCCATCGAGGCTTTTGCTCAACGGCAAGGGCTCACCGTTACCACATGGTTTGAGGAAACCGAGACGGCTGCCAAGCAGGGAAGGCGCATATTTTCTCGCATGCTCCGGCTTCTTGAGCATGGCGAAGCAGACGGTGTCGTTATTCACAAGATCGACCGGAGCGCCCGCAACCTCAAAGACTGGGCAAACCTTGGCGAGCTCATTGATCGAGGCATCGATGTGCAATTTGTCCACGACAGCGTTGATCTCCGTTCCCGAGGAGGCAGGCTCTCTGCTGATATTCAGGCTGTCGTCGCCGCAGACTATATCCGCAACCTTCGTGATGAGGTGCGCAAGGGGTTTTATGGCCGCCTCAAGCAGGGCCTCTACCCCTTACCTGCTCCGATCGGATACCTAGATAGGGGGCCGGGCAAGCCCAAAGAGCTTGACCCGGTTCGTGCACCACTGGTGCGCCAAGCCTTTGAGCTCTACAGTACCGCGACCGTTGGACTGAAAAAACTACGTATAGAATTGAACCGACGAGGTTTGCGGTCGAGAAGTGGAAAACCGCTTTCTCTCACTGGCCTCTCAACGATGCTCAACAACCCTTTCTACATGGGCCTGATCCGCATCAGGCGTACCAACGAAACATTTGAGGGTGTTCACCAGCCTCTGATCTCTAAAGCGCTCTTTGATCGTGTCCAAGCGATCCTTCGTGGGAAAACCGTTTCTCGAAGCGTCAAGTACGACTTTGTCTTTCGCCGCTTTGTTCGTTGTGCCTCCTGCAAATACCACCTGATCGGTGAACGACAAAAGGGTCATGTTTATTACCGCTGCCACAGTGAAGGGTGCAAGGGAACCTGTATTCGAGAAGAGGTTTTGGATGAGGTAGTACAAAGTGCCCTAAAGCTTTTAGTCTTCGATACTAAGGAGATGCAGGAACTCAGTGCACTTGCCGACGAGGCGAAAACGCGTGATGTGGGTGACACCGAGAAACTACGGGCATCAATCAATATGCGCCTCGTTAAATGCGAAGAGCGGATGGTACGTCTGACTGATGCCCTTGTTGATCGGCTTATTGACAAAGAGCTGTTTGAATCTCGCAAGCTTGCCTTGTTCAATGAGAAGCGGGAGTTGGCCGATCAATTAGAGAGATTGTGTGATTCAGAGGCTCCGGCGAATGTAGCGTTCAAAAACCTCGAACTCGGAAATGTCGCGTATTCTGGATATAAAGAAGGAATTCCGCTTGAGCGCCGCGCAATCATAGAATCCGTTACCTCGAACCTTGTTGCGCAGAGAAAAAACCCAGTAATTAAAATGAAATCTCCGTTTCAAGAGATCATAAATTGGCGGAAATCGTTAAACGGTGCACCGTATCGAGGCGACACTCGAACGAGAATGAAGCAGCTTCTTGCTATTCTAACGGAGGGTGACAATAAGACATAATCTTACTCCGTCTGAATAACCTTTTTATGAGTTAGGTTTGTGCGTGTTGACCTGCCCTGAACTACCTCGAGTGATCATACAGCAAGATCTGAGCGTAGCCTATTTTGGCTGTTTTAAACCAGTTGGTACAGCACTCGCTACTGACTCAGCTTTGCGGTTACTAATGTAGCCCGTTATGTAATAAATCCAAAATGTGAGTAGTGATATATCTGATCTAACCATTACGACGTTAACAGAGATTATTTCTAAGCTCTCGTGTTCAGCGGGCGGGTTATTGTCGTCCTTGTGTCTGTAGTAATATCCTGCCCAACAATTTTCACCAGGGCCATATCGGCGAAGATAGTATGCACCCTGACTATATACAGATTTATCAATCGGCCAAAATATACCAAAAAAGATTCTCCCAAGAACACGGCCATAGCAGTGCCACCGCCTGTGTCGCTCGTTCTTTGGTTCGACTCGCCTCAACCTTCCATGAACCACTTCGCCTTTTTGCCGCAACAGAATAATATCTCTTTTTACAATTCTCCCTTCGTTATCAAATACTGCTGCGTCCCAATTACCCGACCCCTGGTTTCGGAATTCGGCAAATTTGGAAATCAACCAGGCAATAGCAAGCAGAGCTATTCCACCAAGGATACTACCCACTACCCCATTGAAAATGTCAGACAAGTCCATAGAGCGTTCCTCACACTACAAACCATCAGTTCGGCAATTGCGGTGGATCCGAAACCCTTTGCCGATCGAAATGGGCTTCCAATATCGTATCTAAACTATCGATATGACTGCTCGCGGCAGAAAGCTCAAAAATGTCACTTCTATTGCTTATGCTTGAGGCAAGTTCTCCAAATTCTTTGGAATTGGAGTCGTTCTTTACCAAGCAAACTATTTCAGAGCGCTCAAAGAGTGGCATATCAGAAGTCGTGTCGCCGATTGCGATCAAAGCACTGCTGACCGGACCAAGCTCAGCTGAAGTGGCAATTCTCTTGTCTCTTTTGGTGCCATGAGTTTTAACCTCGATTTCTCCGCTTATCGATTGAGCGATGGTCACACCATAAATTCGGTCTATTTGAAGCTTTTCAGAGTATGCGCTTAGAACAATGGAAGGTGCCCCACTTACTATAACTATGTCAGTGTTGCGACTTTTGATTGTCGAAAGTAAATCATGGGCAAACGGCATAAGCTTTCTGTCAGATTCCACAAATTCTGAGGCGGCATTTTCTAATCTTTCGACTTCTACGTCTCTAATTAGTTCTGCATATGCGTTAGCAGCAAGCACCACTCCTTCCTCATAGCTTATTTGACCACTAGCAAATGATTTATAGTGTGCTCTGAGCAAATCTTCATTTTTCCAATTCACGATTTGACGGGAAATCAAAAAATCTGCCCAATCGAAAATTAGATATCCTTCGCGTAAGGTGCCATCCCAATCGCAGAGACAAATATTCACAAATGGCTTTTTTGGTTTCCTCAAAAGCGTTCTCCAGATAGCGTGCCAGCTTACTCTGATCCTACGATATCACATTTCTGGCCGTAACATTTAGTTATAGGGTTTAACGTAGGGCCTAGGATTTTCACCGAGTCGGTGAAGGGCTAATACTGGAGGAGAATCTATGAGGGCGGTTGAGATTGTTGAAGGTCGTGTTCAGAAGCGGCTGTCTGTGCCGTTCATTGGCCATCTGGAAAAGAGCGCCAAATTATGGCGACGGGGTAAATTCTTGCCGTAGTGTCAGGTGCACCTTATCGTAACAGCAATCGAACGCAGCTCATGCAGTTACTGACTACTTTGCTTGATCTAGCCAAGGAGGAAAAATCTCACTCCAACACCTAAATCACACCTATTTCTAGCATCTGGCACGTTCTGCTTGCCAAGGTAGCAAATCGCTGTACGATGAAAACAGGCTCAGTCAGGTTTGATCAGTAGATCTATCTATGAAGAAAATCGATTTACACGTTCATACAAAGTCAGCTGATAGAGAACGTTCAATCGTGTTCGATTTAGAGCGTCTCAGCGAGTACGTCCAAGTGCGTGAGATAGATTGTGTCGCAATAACCAATCACAATGAATTTGATCTCGTTCAGTTTGAGGAGATCCAATCAACTCTCAACATCCTTGTTCTTCCTGGAATCGAGATGGACCTTGAAGGTAGTCAGATACTTCTCATTGGTGACGCATCTAACCTTGGTGATTTCGATTCAAAATGCCAAAAGATCCAAGAACGACAGCCGAACAAAAGAGATTCTGTTTCGGTCGAAGAGTTAAAGGAAATTTTCGGGGATCTATCCAAATATCTCTTGATACCGCACTACGACAAGAATCCAGCTATTAAGGATGGAACACTTAATGCTTTGGGTCCTGACGTTAACGCAGGTGAAGTCGCGAGCCCAAAAAAATTCATGTACTGCATACGCAATGACGACAAGCTTGTGCCGGTCTATTTCAGTGATTGTCGTATCGAAGAGTCTCTGACGGAATTTCCCATACGACAAACCTATATTTCGTGTGATGAATTGAATTTATCGACCATTAAAAATTGTCTCCGCGACAAGAGTAAGGTTGCACTGTCCTTCAATGATGGGAACGATATTTTTCAAGTTTTTGATGATGGGCAGCATATATCAACAGGATTGAATGTGATTCTTGGTGAGCGTTCCACGGGGAAGTCGCACACCCTTAAGAGAGTCCGGGACGCGATATCAAACGCCAAGTATTTGGAGCAATTTTCTTTAGTGGCAACCGACGATCAAGAGGACGAAAGACGATTCAACCGATTTCTGAGCGACAAACACAGTCTCTTCTCTCGAGAGTATTTGGCAGAGTTACAACAAGTTGTGAATGATGTAGTCGAGATCGACCTTGACGCAGATTTGAGACGAGTTGATGTATACCTCAAGTCGTTAAAGAAACATGCGAAAGAGTCGGAGAAACACGATGCATTTTCTCGGGCGAAGCTTTTCAGCGAAGAAAAATATCCAGATACCAAACAAACAGGACTAGAGGATTTGATTGGGTCTACCCAGAACCTAATTGAAAACGTTGAATTCAAAGACACGATTGAAAAGCATGTGTCAATTCAGCATTTGAAAGCGCTTATCGTCGAGTTGATGACGCTATATGCAACAAGGGAACAAGAACGTCTAAAGAAAAGATGGGTTAACGAACTAGTTTCGGAAATTAAAGCCAAACTACAAGTACGAACCGCGGCTACAGTTATTACTGATCTTGATCTCTATGACATTGCGATGAACAAGGTTCGTGTTGAAAAGTTTGAGCGTATAGTGGAGGCAGCTAGAAAACCTAGGGAACTTTTGCGTAAACCATTGCAAGGCTTTGAACTCGTCGCGACAGCGGGCGAATTCGAAGGTGCTGGGCGGCTAAAAAGGCTAAGTCGTCTGACGGTAGCGTTTTCAGACGCGTATAAGGTTTATTCAGAACCTTATCGGTTTCTTCAGGCCCTCAAAGAGATTGATGGGTTGGCAGAACAGGATTTATACAAGTACTTTGTCAAAATCGACTTCAAAATACTAAATCAAGACGGATATGAAGTATCTGGCGGTGAAAGATCAGAGTTCAATCTTTTGCAGGAAATTCAGGATGCCCAAAATAATGACATACTTCTAATTGACGAGCCTGAGTCTTCATTTGACAACCTCTTCCTTAAGGACAGCGTCAATGAAATTATTCGAGAAATTGCCAAGAACATGCCTGTCGTTTTAGTTACTCACAATAACACTGTAGGGGCATCAATAAAGCCTGCGTATCTTCTTTATACGAGCAAAGAGATGGAGAACGGCAAGGTCGTTTATCGAATTTATTCGGGGTTCCCAACAAATAAGCAACTGCAATCGATAGATGGGAAGGCTGTTAGTACATGGGAAGTGACGATGGGTTGTTTAGAAGCAGGGGTCGACGCTTATAATGATCGAAGTAGAGGCTATGAAGATATTAAAGATTGAAAACGGTAAGGGATTTTTTCGCATCTCGGCTGAAGCAGAGTGGCAGGAAATCGACACCATCGATAAAGAAGGTCTTATCGTATTGTTAGATGCTTTTCTAACCTCTGATGCAGAAATGGATTTCCCAGAAGAAAACGACATTCAGAATCAAGCGCAACAAATTGTCTATAAAAGCATCTTTGAAAAACTTAGTAACCTTAGTGACAACAAGAAAAAATTCAAAGATGAAAGTGATCGAAAGTTCCTAAAGGAAACGAGAAAATATTCCGATGGAGCTGAGATTGCCGATTCGACTCAAGAAGAATAGTTCGGTTGCTTGATTTCCAAAGGGATGCAGCCTGATGCGAGCGAAGATAAAAGAGAAGCGGCATTGAGTGGATAAGTTCCAGTCAATGCCGCTTCGAGACATAAGAATCAAAAAATTGCTCTGCAGAGTCGTAGATTTTGTCACGGAGTAAATTCGGGCCAAATTGTCGAGTGCACCGCATCGTGTCGATCTTCGAACGAGGATCAAGCAGCTCTTCACTATCCTACTTGGCCTTGCCGAGAACGAAAAATCTAACCCCAATCTGATTTGAAGCCCATTTGAAGTGACGAGCAACAGACCAGGCGGGGTCGAATGTTCGTGTTAGGGCAATAGTTGTGTGCTTGCAGTTTGCAATTGCGAATCTTTAGCTCACTTGACAAAGTTCAAATTCATGAGAGAATTAATCTCTGTACAGAATATATTGCTGCTAAAACGTGCTTATTAGATGAGTGTGCAGGGAGTTTTGCCAAAAATTAATTTCATATGCCTATGCAAGAATACATAAAAATATTTGAAGAACTGGGTGAAGCCGTATCCAAGACATTAGACGAACAAATGCGAGAAGAGCTGATTAAGCAATTTGAAGATCAACTGCATCAATTCGGTTTGAAGTCTTCGTTTGATGATGATTAGTCGGCGCGTTTTTGGCCAAACCTAGCTCGATTAGTTCAAATTCGTCAATCTTTCTTAGATGGTATTTAGTTTCCACTCCATTGGCATTCTTATCGCTAAGTGGGAAGAGCTGAAAGCTATGGAAAAAGTCTAGCTGTCTATCCTTTGCGTTTAGTAGCAGTTCTAAGTAGTCGTCACCAACTTTTGCGCGGCGTGATATTTCCAGCAATCTATTTCGAAAAGACTCTATTTGAACAATATCTTCTGAGTTCAACGCTAGTTCTGTAGCTCGACTCAAAATCGTGTCGAGTGTCCCTATTGCTTCATCAAGCAGCGACGTGTCCTGACATTCAGGGTGTTTAAAGTATTCGTATAAACATAGCGCTCGACCAAAGGAAACTCGCAACCAAAACTCTGGCATTTTGTTGATAGAAATTGAGGAAAGTGCGAATCCATAGGCCCCTAGTGCCAACTTAAAAGCGTCGCTCTGCCTCTTTCTATTTTCAAGGCTAGCAAGCTGATGAAGTATGAATGCTCGGAATGCCCCGCTGTTAGCCCTAAGCAGCTCACGTTGTTCTTGGCTTGATGGGTCTGGAGCCTCGTTGACGGTCTCCAGCGCTTCGTCAAATGCCTCAAGTGCTTTCTTTAGCTCCTCAGCGCGCGGTTTCCCTGTTCGAATGCTTGCCAATCTAAAATAGGCATGGCCAATATGGTTGTGTATCCTTATCCAGTCCAGAGGTTTCGGAACTTTCCCGTTCAGTGCTGACTTACTTTGAGTAAATGCTTCAATAGCACCCTTGAGCAATTTCTTACGCTTCGATTGGCTTTTGATGCTGGCAAGCTTCAGAAGCACCACCCCTAAATAGAATTGTATTTCCCGCCACTGGTCTTTTGCATCTTCCTTGGTCCAAACCAAGCTTGCTAGTTCGAAGGCTTTAGCAGCATCCTCGAGCCGTTTTAACCGATTCTTGCTGGTATCTTGGGCGGCTAAGCCGAGTAGAGCCAGACCGTATATGCTCTGAGTTAATGCCCACTGCAATTTAAATGAATATCTTTTCAGCACCGGTAGAGCACTGGCAAATGCCTTTGTCGCCGTCTCCAGAGTTTCCTGTCGTGCGCTACCCGCAAGTCGAGATGCCAAGCCTACACAAACAATGCCATACAGGCTTTCGGTCATCGACTGTAGCACTAACGTGCCTTCCCCTTTCCATGCTTCTATGGCTGCAGAAAGCTCTTTCAAAGCCGCTTGGAATAGGCTGAGACCCCTATCTTCGCCACCCTTCAGAGGTGCGAGTATCAAATATAAAATACCCAGAAGAGACCTAATGCTTGCGTATTCAGCTCCATGGTCTCTTGGCATCCAAATCTCTAACGCCTCTTGGGTTGAGCCAATTGCTTCCTCGACACCTTTGATTTTGTCCTGTTTTTCCTCCATTGCCGAAAGTGACAAGCGAGCCAAGCTAAAAGACATAAGAACTACTGAGCGATTATCCCCGGTTAGGGCTGTATTTTCCATTTCTAGAAAATTACGCAGCTGTTCAACGATGGGCCTCAATACTACATTAAGTTCAGTCAGACGCTTTTTGTCTATTGTAGGGCCCTCAATTGTACTCAAGGAGAAGTCCTGGAGTGGGCTTATAGACGCAACAATTTGTGCCACTAATGCAGCACAAAGCGCGTCATTCACGCCTTCCCTGAATTCGACAATTATTGGAGTAACAGCGCTTTCCAAATCCTCTGCTTGCAGGTGGAGAGGTAGGAAATACAATTCATAGCGCGCTCTCTCTTTGTCCGACATTAAATTATACTTGCCCCATACGAGAACATCCGCATTCTTATCGGCAAGTAGCTCTCGACGTTCTTTTAGTTTGGCTTCGAACTTCTTTGGATTATTCGTGGGGAGAGGTTTTAGGGTTTTTCTCAGACGACGGACTTCAATACCTTTTGCTGTCTTTTGTCTTGTCAAAAATGCCCATAATCGTATGGGAATTTGCTGCCAGCGGTTGAGCCCAAAATTTTTGTTCAGGTAATCCACCAATGCAGTCGTGTTTTTCTTCTTTCGGTTGTCCCCCTCTAAGTTGGCGACAAAGATAGTCAAAATCGTCTTCTTAGAGGGGCGCATGAGCCTTATTCCGACTAGTATCGCTCCCCACGTTAAGAAGGGTAAAACAACGTAGTAGAATAGCTGATTAGTAATAAACCGTTGCAAAAAGTCTATTGTTGGTCCTACCCACGACGGGGGAAGGAACGTGCTGAGGAATATCTCAAGCTTCTCAAGGACTCCATTTGCGGTAGAGACCATTTTTGAAATCAGACTGTTTAGGGTGTTGACGATATTGCCACACTCCATCAGCCTATTCCTTCCGTACACGGTGGAATGCTGTGTTAGATGGGCTGTTGGGCCAATAAACTGTAAGGCATTCGGATGAACGGGAAGTAACGTTCATCCGAGACTTATTGATGCATGAATATTCGAAAACTGAGTAATCCAATAGAACTTGCACGCATGAAATATTGCGCCCCCCGTGTACCCCTGGGAAGACTAAACCAAATCAAGACGCTTGAGCAAGAGTATTCGCATACCTCTGGGACAGATGGTTTTTCTCCGTTCAGCATCACGCCAAACACGAAGAGTATTGTTAGAGTGGCATGTCTCGTATTTGAGCTTTCCAGAATGGAGCGAGAGCGGATTAGTATCGGTTTGTCATCAATTCTTGAGTAGTTTCCGTATCAGCGCCAGCTGCAAACAGTCAAACACAAAGCTATATACGTTATCGTTTTACGATATCATCCGAGCCGCATCGCTACGATGGCCGACTGCCGATATCACTAACTTCGTCATGTATGTATGTTACGGGGTAAATTTTGTCCGCTGTGTCAGGTGCACCGCATCGCCCTGACGCTCGAACCAGAGCTAAGCAACTCTTTGCTCTTTTGTGTGAGGGTGCCAAGCAGGAATAATTATACCCCCCGTGCAAAGAACTAGTTCGTGTCATAAGACGCCCGGGGAGATCAAAAGATCAGTTCACAGAATATACTAATTGCTGCCTTTCCATCTGCAGAATGGCTCAAAAAATTGCAGACTCAGAATCACTTGCCATTTTCGTACTTATACGCTTCATCTCTTCCAGAAATAGGCCCGAATAGTCTAGTCGCGAATGTGCTGCGAACAATTATCAACCTGAGGCAAATCAGTCCGTTAGGATACAGTAGATCGGACTATAGCCGAGCCTGCAGAGACCGCTCAAACTCCAACGACGCATTGTTGCGAAGGCCCATGAGCCCTATAATGGAATAGCTCTAAAATTGGAGTCTTGGAGCAAGAGCTAGCTGGAATTCTCAAGAAAATGATCGATTTAGTCGTCTTTGCTGACGATGGATTTGCAATTCCAATATGATGCAGCCTGCGGAAAGTTGACTTCCAAAGTACAACTGTCAAAGTATTAACTTACGTTGTCTATTTCGATTGTTCGTTGGGACATGAGGGTGTCAATGGAAACGTTTAAATCGGTTGTTGAAAACATTCGTGATCCGTCTGGACCGCTTGGTTTTTCGGTAGATTTCCTTTCGAATTTCACAAATGATTTTTTTTGGTTTGTATTTTCAGCCGCCGTTCTGTCGTTTTTGTTGCCACGAGTTATAGAAGTTCGCGCTTATCGAAAGCAGCGTCGTGCAAGGAGAATGATTGCGGCAAGGATTGCAAGAGTTCACGACCATATATATGGATATGCGGAATATTTGAAAACCAGGATTGAAAACGGCCAACCGATCGATCCAAACTCGGAACCCAAAATTCTTCTCGGAAACGCGTTGTATCATCTAATGGATGTGCCAAAGCATTTTTCGGTTGCCTTGAGGGGCAACGTTGCCGATGCGTATTTTGAGTACCGTATTCTGACGACATGCGGATCAGCGTTTATAGCAACACAAGCCAATGATTATAATGGAATTTTTCAAGAAATATTCTTTTCAAAGATCGACACTTTTCTTCCAGATCCTGTACAATTGAATAATTCTTATAAGAGAATTATGAGACACCTCGGGCGGGACATATGGGAAGTGCAGGCAATGCAGGACTATGTGAAGCCATGGGACAAAAAGACAATTAAAAAATACAAAATCATAGCTGATTTTTTCAAATTAAAGAGAGTTTAGGAGCCGCAATAATATGAACAAAACAAGTTACTCTTCGGCTGAAATGCTAGATAAACTAGTGTCTTTTGACACAACTAGCCGAAATTCAAATTTGGATCTAATTCAATTCGTTAGTGAGTATCTCTTAGGCTTGGGAGTCAAATCAAAGCTTGTTCAAAGTCCAGACAAGACAAAGGCAAATCTCCTCGCTAGTATTGGACCTCAAAAGGCAGGTGGCGTGGTGTTATCAGGTCACACCGACGTTGTTCCAGTGGACGGCCAGGATTGGCACTCGGATCCTTTCAAGTTGATAGAAAAAGATGATAAATATTATGGCCGTGGAACTGCAGACATGAAGGGATTTTGTGCTGTAGTTCTAGCAAAAGTCCCAAGAATTTTGAGCGCAAAACTCCAAGAGCCAATTCATTTGGCGTTCTCATATGATGAAGAAGTAGGCTGCATCGGTGTTCGAGACCTTTTGCCTGTCCTAAAAAATGAAATTCATTCTCCTAAGGCGGTCATCGTTGGGGAACCAACTTCAATGAAAGTGGCCACATCTCACAAGGGCATCAAATGCATGCGCACAGAGATTCGAGGTGTAGAGGCTCATTCTGCATACGCACATCAAGGCGAAAGTGCTATCTTCGCTGCATCCAAACTAATTGGATATCTGTCCGAACTTGCAGAAAAATGTAAGAATGACGGCCCTCACGATGATAGATTTAACCCACCTTACACAACGATCAATATCGGAGATATTCAGGGAGGATCAGCGATCAATATAATTCCCAACCACTGCTTTTTTAATTGGGAACATAGGCCTATTCCTAGCCAAGACCCTGATGAAATTCCGGCCTTGTTTGAGGAGTTTGCAGAAGGAAAAGTGCTAGCAAAAATGCGCGAGCGTTTCGATACTTGTGAAATAGAAACGTCTGAATGGGCTTTTGTCCCTGCATTTAATTCTCAACCAGGATCTAACGCCGAGAGCTTAGCGCTAGCGTTAGCTGGACGTAACTCAACTGAAGCTATTTCGTTCACTACGGAAGCTGGGCTATTTGAGCAAATAGATTTCCCCACGGTGGTTTGTGGACCTGGAAGTATGGATCAAGGCCACAAGCCAAATGAATTTGTTTCTCGCCAACAAATTGAGGCGTGTGAACATTTCATTGACAAACTTACTGCGGCTTTTTCGGCAAAATAGAAGTCCGTCAATTCATATTACTCCTCAGACACGACTTGTTGGGAGTTGGGCCCACGGCTGTTTCATTTACAGATTTCGGAGTCGCTTCTAACACATATATGTTTAGAACATGACCTTTGACCTGCACTGACCTGCCCCCCTGATTGACCTCACTCATAAGGAAGATCTGTTCTGGTTGAGCCGCTCCCCATATTGCCCTCACCGGAGATTAGAGTTTCCGGCTTTGAACACGATGGCGGGCTGGTTGCGCCGTGATCTGTGAGTGCTATCGGGGTTTCGTCATGATGACTGTGACTCACGTGTCAAACGCAGCACAATGCGATCACTTAAATTACTCTTAAAATCAACCCAGCAATTAGAGGTTGTGCACTAGCTGCCAGGATAGTTATTCCAGCTGAAATGGCTCTCGTCTGAAATGGTATTGGGCTTATCTGGTCTATTAAGCTCCGCAGCTGAGCCAATTCCTGAAGCCGCGTTAACTTGGATGGTTCCTGATCAGTCTGTACCGGGGACAGGATAGTGTTTGTGATACTAGTGAGTTCAGATGACACTCTGGCCAGTATTTCATGTTTTGTATCTCTGACGCGCCGTGAGTACAGCGTGTATGGTACCAAAATTGATGCAGTAACAATTGAAAACGAGAATACAATATATAGAAAAACCAAATCGTCCACTGGAATTTGGGAGAAAATAATACTCGTCATACTAAGCCCAACATAGATACTAGCGAAAACACCGACCCGTAAGATTATGCCGAAGAAAAAGTCAGTAGCCGGATTACGAACCTGCCAGATATCTATCCTCATGTTTCGAACTAATGCAGGGGTTGCAGTTAGCAGTGAAATCAAAGAGTAGATGGTTGCACCGGTAATATAATTTGCAAAAAATAGAAATGCAAAAAAAGTGTATTGAAGCTCACCATTTAGATCGATCAAGCCGAGACTATTCACAAAAAACACTAGGAGTCCGCCATAAGCGATCCCACACAAAATCCGCGAGGCTGACGAAAAAAAACGGCGCAATAGTCGGTTATGTGCATTTCGGATGTGGTCTGGGTCAGACAATATATATGCCCAATACGCATACCCTCCTTCGACTGCACGCTGACGCGTATAAAGCAGTGCAATCACAAGGAAAGTAGTCGCAACAAGCAACAACTCAACGAACAGCTGATCAGGAATGATTCCGTTCGTTTTCCACTGAATTACTAAATATGATAATGCCGCCGCGTAGCTTGCAAAGAGCGCTGCTAAATCAAACAAAAATCCAACGGATCCGATACGCGAACGCTGTTGCATCTTACCCCCCTAAGAGTGCATTCTCATCCATATTAATCAGACAGTAGTATCACCTTGCCTTGTTGACAACAATTGCATAGTAAGCTTCAGCTGCTTCAATCATTGGTGTATGGCCAACTCCCGGAATTTCCACTTCGGCCGCATGTAATATTTTTGCCCATTTCTTTGTAATTGATCGTGAAACAATTCTATCAAACTGACCCCTGAGCAGGGTGACTGATGCGTTAGCAATCACCATTTCAAATTGTTTAGAGACCTGAATTGCCTTGGATATCCGGCGCAGGTAGTATGCAGCGGCTTTTGGTTGTGCCTGTAACACTGATTGATAGATTTCATCCTCAAGCGCGGATCTGAGCCGAACCGTGTACCGAACGTTTGAACTGACTAATCGTCTACCAAGAAAACTCGGCAACACGCGAACAATATTGATCGCGAGTGGGATAATGGGCGGTAACAAACTAATTGGCATCCCAACGCCCTCAAATGGAGTACCACTTAGTATCAAACTCCGAATATCACGTCGTTCTAAGTGATCAGCAATAGACGAAGATATGAGTAAGAGCGCACCAAGAGAATCAGCTACGATTGTCGGTAGGGGGTGTTCTTTTTTCAAATCCATTAATACGCTGATTAGCGCATTTCCCACGCCCTCCAAGCCTGCATCAAAACTCGTCAGCTTACATCCACCAAACCCTGGTAGATCTACTGTGACGACAGTGTGATCATCAAGGAGGGATTGCGGAATTCTGCTCCAAATCAAAGAAGAGTGCATCCAACCATGAACGAAAACAATTACAGATCCATTCTTGCTTAGCTTGCGAATGCCAAATTCCCCAACATTTGTTTTTTTAATGCACTGATTTGCTATTCGTTTCATATCCGATTCCGAAAAGAGGTAATGAGACAGATCAATAATTTGATATTTATCACAATTAATTGCATACCTCCAATTCTACATCCATAAGCCGCTATTTGGTAGGCTTCGTGTAATTCTAAAAACCTTTTTCCGATGGTGAAGCAAATCACATATCATGTTTCACGCGAGTGTGATCATAGATATCGCAAATCGCACGATCCAAAAGGATCGATTGCCCGGTGCAGCATCGTCCCCAGATGGTGAGACCGTAAAAATCCCATTCAATGGTTTCGCCTCTCTCTTCAAGTTTTTTGGCAAGCCAATCAGACACAATCCAATTTTCATAGACCTCGCATTCTGCGGCAGAGACATCCAAAGCTAATTGATCCATCGCTGCTTTGAGGTCATCGGCGTTTTCTAAGTCGAGGCTCTCTATGAGCACCACGGTATCCTGGTCTCGTTCGATTGCAGTCTTGATAGGTTCCCGCGCCTGGTCTGCGTTGAACGAACTAAACAGGTGCCAATGCTCTTCGTTATCTTTTCCGATTTCAGTGACGAGAGGTGACACATTGCAAAGGACTTCGCGGCGGGCAAACGCATCCACTGCACGTTGGTACTCAGCATCCAGATATTTTCTGCCCTCCATACTACACTTTGATCAAGGGGCGCTTCCTCAGACAGGTTTGCAAGGCGTGTGGAATTTTCACAGGATTACTGCTCTTCCAAATTACGCACCCAAATTTGAAGCTAACCCAGGTTGAACGGCAATAATCTTAAGCCGCTGCTCAATGCGGTCGAGACGGTTGAAAATTTCATCATAATCACGCATGAATGTTGCATTAGTTGATACCGTCATACCTTAACCCCTCGCCGCTATACTCCGTAGAGTGATTGACTAGTCAAAAGCGGCAGAAAAAGAGGCTACGTTCAAACCCTTCGGTGGTTTATGCTGCTCCAGAGAGGGCCATAGATAGGCAATCACAGCTACTTCCTTCTTACGAGGAAGGGGCTAAAATTTACAAGTTCGACGATTAGGGTTTGCCGTTTTCTGAAGAGAGCAGCGCCGCCCGAACAGGAGGCTGAAGAGAAGTGGGACGAACATATTCTTCCAATCCCTATTGACGATATCGATCTCTATTGATTGCTGCCAACGATTAGCTTCGTTCAATTTCAATGAAAATTGAACGACACGGCGGTCTTTTGGAGAAAACTCAGAAGGGTTGCAGGTATAAGTTTGATTTAGTATCATTAAAGCGTAAGTATCGTTTTGGGGATATGGGGACGATATGCGCGCATTCATAGCGTCAATTGACTGGTTCTTAGCGGTCATATTTGGAGCGGTTGCAGCTTTACTCATTGTTGCAATTATCAACCTTCCAACCGACCCGTACCAATGGATACCAGCGATAGCGAGCTCGGCCGAAGCATACGCCTCTGCGAACCCTTTAAAAGCGATATTCTTGGTTTTTGTCGGCAGTCTCGGCACCGTGTCGGCATATGGATTGTGGCAAAGCATACCAACTTGGGGGCAAGTCCGGTACCTCGGGATTCCACGAACAGGTTATAAGATCATAAAAAGCTTTTTTCAGATAGCAGGGCTGATCGTGCTCCCCTATGCAATCCTATCAATTCACGGTGAGTTTGCATTTTTCTGGGATCTTGTGGCCACGGTTTTTGTCTTGCTTACACTTGGTGCCTTCGCAATCTGGCTGATTTCCGTACGAGACAAGTTCAAATTGGAAGGCTTCTACAACCGTATCGCAATGCCAATCGTGACCGTTGTGACACCAGGTGTAGACTTCGGAGTGAAGTGGTTTGGACTTATCCCTGTTCGGCAAACCCCACGTTTTTTGGAAACTATGCTACCTAGTCTCTTTGAATGGTTTGCTGAAATCACGCCCAAGGCCCTTTAATCCTAATCGGTATCGCTCTGAGTCAAGTTATGCCGTCTACCAGTGGATGCTTACGCAAATGCACCATATCCGGATACCGCCAGATGATAGTCAAAGTCAGTAGGCAGAATTGTTACCTGCGAAATCGAACCTCGTATGACGCTTCGAGTTCGGCGTCCTCATCAAGTTCGGCTTGATCAAGCTCATCGGGAGTATAGAGCACGGTAAGAGTTTTGCCGTAATCTCCGAGTCCTTTAACCTCCTCGTAGAGCTCTGTATCCCAGCCACTCTCAAACCACGAGGCAAGGTTTGTCGTGCCATTGACACGTTGGGCAGACTTCACATTGTTTGCGTCTAAATTGAATCGTTCGGTTGCAGTACCTCCTGGCACTAGCTGCCCCTTCCTGATCCATTGTAGCCCGTCCAGTTCCCGAAGCGAGTCGGACATAAAGCCATATTCAATGTGCTGCCCCTTGCTTACTACAATCGCGGTGGGAATTTTGGCAAGGGCTGCATAGCGAATAGCAGTAGCTGGCAGTGAGGTCTCACATTTTATGGAGAGCGCTTCGACCGCATCAAGGCCATCTCCCATATACTTCAGTTCTTTTGAGCACAGATGCTCGGGCATCAGGAGACCTGCACTAAAGAAATCAGCTTCTTGTTCATACTTGTCATATGACGTAAATCCAGCGTGCGAATAGTGTGTAGTTTGTCCGTCTGCAAACAATTGTTCAATATGACCAGAAAGCATGTAATGCCCAAGCTCATGCCCAACGCAAAAATGCTGAAAGCCTTCGCTCTTAATGTGCGTAGCGTATACAATCGCAAATTCATTCCCCATACGCAGCAACATACCCGAGACGCCCTCTGATGAGGGTGGCTTGGCACACACCTCAATGTCCAAGCTTTGGGCAATTGCAATCGGATCTACCGGAAGCGCAGTGATCTTACGCTCCTTAATAAAATTCTCAGCAACATGGGCTGCAAGGTGTGGGAGCATTAGTCTGCCGGGCCCCTCTGCGCATGGCTGCGTTTTTGCAACATCTCAAGTATGTCAGTCGCTAGTTTTTGGTCTTCAGTCGTGAGGTTGTCAATGTCCCGATGCAACTGATCGGCTGTGGTAACTCCGGTAAACGTATTGGTACGCCCAAGCAGGAAATCAATCGTGACGTCTAATGCGTCCGCCAGCTTCCTTAGATTCTCAAATGAGGGCATACGGCCACCCGTTTCAAAATGTGATATGGCGGAAGCTTGAAGACCTGAACTGTCAGCAAGTTGCGCTTGGTTCAAGTGTCTATGGTCCCGCGCCGTTCGCAAGCGGTCAGCGAAAATTTTCCTGGTAGGGCTTGATTTGTCCATGACGACTCCGTATATATAATGATGACGACTTCGTAGAGAGCGCTCGAAGTCCTTTTTTTCGTCTTCGAGCTATACGAAATCGTCATGTATTATATGACGTTTATTAAATTCTGCAACACAACGGAGGTTGAAATGGCAGATCGTGAAGTAAAACGTACTGGAAAAGATAGTGATGGTGACATTTTGTCACTTTGTAATAGCTCACAAGTCTGGTCGCCGCGCCGGAAGACAGATGCGATTAGGGATATTGAAAACTACGCCCACAGATATTTTGTCCAATGGTCCGATAAACGGACCGAGATCCACGTGGTCAATGGCCCAACCGGCAAATATTTGCGGACTGATCGGGACAACACTACACGTAACAATTTGGATGACCTTCCGGATTGTTAGGTAGGCGTTCCAGTACATTCAGCTTTATGCGGGTGTTCTTTTGAGCCTGCCATACCCGCAAGAGCATGATGCTTATACACCTCGATGAGGATGAGTGGGATATTCGCAAGAGCCCAATCACTCTATTCTTTTTGTCCCGTAAGTGATTTTGCAATGAGACGCCCAACCGCTTCACGTCGGGCACGGGTCTCCTCTGGCGTTGTTGCGGTAAATGATCCTTGGACACGATATCCCTTAACGATTCGCTCCGTGGGTTGTGGTGTTGGTGCAAGAGATGCAATGTAATCGGGAATTTCTTCCGGCGTAAGGAATGAGACGTGTTCGCGCTCGTTTTCGGCAAGCGTTTCAAAGAGGGCTGTGCGATAGCTTGTCTGAACTGTTTTCGATTTTGCAAGTACGACCGCAATATTGGGATACCCAGCCGCAAGACATTTCCGGAGGTTGTCTTTTTCATACTCAATCGGAGTGGTAACTGATATCTCAACTGCCGCAAGCACCCTCTCCCGCTCAATGAGCACGTCCACCTGTCCATTTCCATTTGCAAGAGGCGCTTCAATGGTTGCTTTAAGCCCCACTTGCTCAGCAAGTTCTTTGACGAGCGCTTGCAAGTACCGGTGCTTTTGGCCACCCTTGCCAAGTGTACGCTCCTCATATGCATGCCTCTCTGCACGCGCGTGGTGCAATTCAGTGGAGGTCTCCGGTACGGCAGCATCACCACCACTGAGCTCAGCTGTATGAGTTATCTTAGCACGCGCGGTATGGGGTGATTCGGTACGCGCTTCGTCTATCGTCTCTTGTTGCTCGACCGTTGTTGTTTCTTCTTTGACTATTGTATCGACGGTTGTTGATACAGGAAATGCTGCTGCAATATCGGCAATTGTTCCGCAATAGAGACTGCGATTCCTTGCAATGAGTGCATCATATTCTTCTTCGGTGAGCGTGGGCTGCCGCTCAAGAAAGCCAAGAGGAATCGACAAGCGAACTGCATGATGGGTGAGATGCTTCATCCACACCGCAAACTCCGTGCGCTGTCCACGGCGACGCATGTTTGCAATGAATTCGGGTGTTGTGTGCAGTTCTTCCGCAAGTACCTTTGCATCTTTTACTGACACACCGCCAACACACTTTGTGGAGGTGTTTGCCAAGAGTGTGGATCGTAGGCGCAGCGACAGCTGGTCTAGTATCTGGTGCGAAAGCGTAAGGCCAAGCCTATACTTGCGCGCCTGATTGAGAATCGTCTCGATCGAATCATCGAAATACTCGTGTGCCTCGTCAACATAGATGAATGCGGGATTTCGCCGATATTCAGGGAGTATTGACCGCTCCAGAGCAGCTTGTGCCAGCATCGCAATCATAAACCGGCCAAGAAGTTGACTCCCATCTCGTTTGAGGAGTTCCTTAGCAGTACTCATCAAAATGATCTTGCCGTCATTCAGCGCCTCAAAGAGATCAAGCTTGTTGGTGGGCTGGAGGAACATGCGCTCGAACGCTGGTGTTGAAAGCACACCCCAGAGGCGCTTTACGATCTGCTTCTTCGTTGCAGAAAACGAGGGATCAAAGAATTCCTTTTCAAAGAAATACCGTGCCGAGCCGTCAAGCTGCTCCATATATGGCTTGAACACTTTACCGTTCTGCATCACTTCCATGAGCGTGTGGATCGTTGCACCAGGGATCTGAAGCATCAAGCGCGCGATGTATTTGAATATTACCCCCTGCCGCTGCGTGAGCTCTGCCCCAAGAAAGCTTGTGAAAAAGAGCTCGTAGAGTTCAATGACGCCATTGAATACCCGCTCCCGATCCCCAGGGTCGCATGACGAGAAGCGCTCAAGATGTGTGTCGAAAAGATTGAGTGACGCTGGATGCTCCACGTCTGCAGGGTCGATCAAGATGAGACGATCAGCAAGACTTCCCGGTTTCTCGGGAGAAAAGAGGTCAAGACGAACGAGTTTGTTGATGAGGTCGCCCTGGCTGTCGATTACCACCACTGAGCGTCCATCCTTTTGAGCGGCAACAAGGTCGGCGTGGATCATCTTCTGCATCAACTGGGTCTTGCCGTGGCCGGTGCCTCCTACAATATGGCAATGCTCGAATCGAAGATTCTCAGGGACATTAAATGGGATGGGGAGGTTCATAAGCGCTGCAAATGGCGTTCCGGCCAGATAGAAGTCGACAAGCTCTGCAGAGCTCTTCTTGTTTTGCCGCGTGGGCATCACGAACTTTTCTTGCCGCTCTCTTGGGTCATCAGTCGGTGGAAAGCCCGATGCCACAAGCAGGTTCTGCCCGGTCACGTATCTGAAATTCGGAAAGAGATCGAGCGCGAGCACATTGGTAGTTTGCGGAAACTTCAATATTTCTTCAATCGTCTGAGCGGGGTCTGCCAGGAGGTCCACGAGCGGTACACCAAAAGCATCGTGCTCATCGTCCCACGTCGCAAAGCAGCTCTCGGGGAGTGCTTGAACAAAGTCCTTGAAGAGCGCTTCAAGCGGGCCGCTCGCAAACTCGTACATGCTCTTAAAATTTTTTGCCCAGCGTCTGCGGTGTTTGACCATTTCCCGAAATTGAACCGCAGCGTCCACGTCACTTTCAACGACATCCCATAGCACTTCAATATCATTGATGCATTCGGCGTCAAGAAGCTCCTCAGCAACATCGCATAGTGCAAGTAGGATTGGTGTTGCAGGCGTACGCTCAGCGCCAGTCATTGCCTTCTTTACAAGATCTGCTGCAAGGCTCGTCAGGTCGCACTTTGATGCCGGGGAGGCACGCCAGAGAACCTGCGTCTTTTTCCACTCTCTGCGGTTATCTCTAAGCTCCCGACGCCTGGTGCCTCCGAGAAGGAAATTGGTCAAGTTGTTGGACATGTCTTCTAGATAGGAATAACCTCCTCACCTCCAAACTGGGCGGCTGCTCTGAGCACCTGGCCGAATGTCTGCGCCGCCTCTTTGATATGTGCCTCGATACCAAGCATCTCAATGATGTCTTTGCATTCAATGCGCTTTCCGTGTTGCAGGTCTTTCACACTGAGGGAAAGATTGGTCGCTCGAAAGAATACTCTTGAGAGGAGGCCAAGAAGCCCGGATCCACGATTCGCTAACACGCTCTTTTGATAGAGCATCGTGTTACCCAGCTTATATTTGGATATGTGCGTTTGCTCCTCACCAGAGAGTTCTGCCCGAACTTCAATGGTGAAGATCGGCTTGCCGATCACACTTGTGCGTTGGTTGCGGCGGATAAGTAGTTTCATTGTAATTCCTTCGTTCTGCGTTCGGTACTCTGAGCCGCACGAACATGATCTCGTGTGGTTGATCGCCATGGCAGGCGCGAAGAATGATTCTGAATTGGCGAGACGCACATGCTATAGGGCACGCAGTTCCTATCCCTCACCAGCCTCTGGCAATGGTGCAGGTAGTCAGGATCTGCGAGAGAGGGTGCGCGTCGTTCGTTTGGTGATTGCATAAGTATCATTATGATTCATCAACCATACAATTAGCACGGGGCACGATTATGCCAGGGCGGCTAGCTGATTCAAATGATAGCCCATAAAGTAGTAATAAACTCCTTAAGCAACTGCCAAGTTACCTCGATAAACTCGTGATAGTGTTCACCGATGAACTGTTCAGCGCTCCACCTGAGAGCAGTTCTCATGATAGATGGCTCGCTTAGCTGAATGCGAAACATGGTAAACAGTGGCCGTGCAAATAATGCTTCAACCCAATGTCTTCGGCGAGGGTCCTGCATGTAGAGATGATGAATGAATACATAAACAGGGAGAAGGCGAGAGATTACGGCAACGCGGCAATGTTCAGAAATTGTGTGAAGGCTCTAATATGCTTAGTCGAGCACGATCTCAAACGAGCTGGCACCTGCTATCTCTGAGACGGCAGCCGAGGCGTGACGCCTTTCGGATGTATTGAATAGCATCGCAATAACTAACACCAACGCAGTGTATGAAGCATTTTTCAGTTCTTTGCACGTTGGGCGGCGCGCTTCTTACTCCTGCGAGACATCTTGTCTCCCGCTGTTTCAAGAACAATCCCCACAAAGGGAAGCGCAAGAAAGACAATAGTAAAGAACATTGCCGGGTTCGACCCATCAGGCTCTTCACTCTGTGAAAGTGTTATGAGCCACGTGGGGCTAAAAAGAAACAGATTCGCAGCCGCTATGATTGGCGTTGCAATCGCATAGGTACGCTCTCCAAAGAGCGCCCCCAGAGCAACGATCACCAATGCCAGAAAGGAGATGTAGGGGCCCGCTAGTGGAATGATTATTGAAAAAATCACAATAATGAACCCCACGATCCCGAGTCCTTGGCTCATGAGTCTACTCCCCGCTTTTGTTTCAAGTGGATGCCAGAGCTATATCCAGCAGTCTTTAGAGAGTCCACTATAGTCGAATTTCGACTATTCGTAAATCGACTTTATGGCTGTTTTGGTGAACCAAATTTCCCGAGGCAGTCCATGCTCAAAGCGGCACTTAGCAAGGAATACGAAGCGTTTCAGCGTATTCTCCGCGAAACGCGGAAGAAGCATGGTCTTACCCAGTTGGACGTGGCAGAGCGGCTTGGCATGGGTATAACCCAAAGCGACGTGTCAAAGATCGAGCGCGGTGAACGGCGTTTGGACGTGGCCGAATTTGTCCTGTTCGTCCGAGCGCTTGGTGTCCCTCCCCAAGCGGTGCTTGCAGAGTTCGAACGGGCCATACCCGAGCGACCCCTGACAAGGTCTTAACCCGTGCCAGAACGAAGGTGTCTATTGAGGTGAGGGGACGACAGAATCTTGAAGTTCTCTGATGTACCATGCTGCGATACCCGTATCCGACATCAATGTATGGCGAAGTGCCAACCAGCTGATCGGTCAACTTTCCGATACCGATGAGTTTTTGGTGGGCACACGGGTGCATGATGTCTGTCGTCATGTTTTTTCGCTTAAAAGAGCCGCCAATCGGCTGTTGAGCTGCAGCATTTCATGCCGAAGCGCCCGGATCTCCGTTTCCTGAGTGTCTTCGCCAGCCACGACAAAATATGATGCTATGAGACCCGTGAAAGTGCCGAATAGGCCTACGCCAGTTGTCATGAGGACGGCGGCCACCATACGCCCTTCCCAGCTCACCGGGTAATAGTCTCCATACCCCACCGTGGTGATGGTTACAAAACTCCACCAAACCGCGTCTTCTGCATTGCGTATGTTTGATTCGCTAAATGGAGCCTCAAAAACCAGCACCGCGATTGAACCGAAAAAGACCATAAGCAAAGATACTGATAGAACGGAATAAACAGCGCTTTTGGTGGGATCCCGAAGAATATGACGCAAGAGAATCTTGACCGCTTTAAAACTGCGGACAACCTTAAACAGTTTAAGAATTCGTATAAGTCGCAAACCTCTTAGCGGATCGACTGTTGGAATTGACGCTAATAAATCGATCCAGCCCCATTTCATGAAGTCCAATTTATTGTCGGCGCGGATAAAACGATAAATGAAATCAAAGAAGAATATCCCGCATACGACCCAGTCGATACGATCTAAGAGAATATCAAGTTCAGCGTCTATCGGAATGGTTACCTGGACAGCCAGAGCGATGAGGGAATAGATCGAAAGAATGACGATCAATAGTTCCAGGAGAGTAATTTCGTCAGATTCATTGCCGATCGATTGAATTTCACTATTTTTCATTGCTCCACCTTCAGTTGTTGAAGCGAAGCGTAGCCATGTTTTCCTGATACTTCAATTTACTGAATCTGGTGCGTGCTCACCAATTCAGTTGTCCCACCAACCCCATCCTATGCCTCCGACAAAACCATCGGAACCAGAGCACATAAAGAAGCATGGACCGTCAGAGCATCGATCATGAGGAGATCAGAATATTATCTTGACAGCAACATACGGATTAAAGAAGGGACAACAGCCTACCCTGAGGCAATAGCAGGAGAAATCAGCAAAACGAGGAACCCAAACGCAGATAGCAATGCTTGCATCATGATCTCCTTCATAGCCCATTATCACAGCTAGCAGATATTCCTCAGAAAACATAAAACTACCCTTACGTGTGAATATTTAAAAACGGGGTTTAAAAGCAAGTGAAAATCAATTTTCCCCAGCCTTTAAAGCATTTGAATTACA
>JAJFIN010000107.1 GCA_021774955.1 Alphaproteobacteria bacterium
AATGGACTGTTCGAAACAGAAGCACAAGCAGATGCGATGTTTGACCTTGCCCAACCTATGGGGCGCATGGGCGTGCCAACTGACATTTCAAGCGCGATCTCATTTCTCGCAAGCGACGATGCCTCCTTTATTACCGGTGCAGAACTCGTTGTTGATGGCGGCTACACAGCGAAATAAAAACAATGGAATTAGGGCTATCAGGCAAGACAGCACTTGTAACAGGTTCACATAAGGGAACCGGTGCAGAAATAGCCCTGCGTTTGGCGTGCGAAGGTGTTGATGTGTTTGTGCACGGATTTACACCAACAGATGCAGAAGAGACGGTTTCTCGTATTGCCGATGCTGGTGGGAAGGCATGGAATGTTTTTGGTGACATTACCACAGATAAAGGTGCAAGCCTGCTAGCACAGCAAATCGATGCTACAGCGCAGCCACCAAACATCCTCATAAACAATTATGGTGCCGCAAGCCGTGATCGTTGGGATAATTTGGAGCCCGATCGATGGATAGAGAGTTATGAAACTAATGTCCTGTCCTCAATGCGCATAATCAATCGGTTTTCTAGCGTTTTGGTTGAACAAGGTTGGGGGCGCATCATTCAACTGGGAACCATTGGTATAACCAGTCCTGGAAATCGCATGCCGGGTTATTATGCGGCAAAAGCAGCACTTGGGGCAGCGACAATAAGCTTGGCGAAAGAACTCAAGGACACCGGGGTCGCTGTTAATATGGTTTCGCCGGGGCTCATTCGGACGCAGCAGGTAGAAGATCATTATTTGGCCTTGGCAAAGAAGAACGATTGGGGTGACACATGGGACGAGATTGAGCCGAGGGTGATTAAATCGTTCATGGACAACTTGACGGGGTACGTCACTCGGACCGAAGAAGTTGCCGATTTGGTGTTGTTCCTGGCGAGCGAACGCGCTTCTTCCATCACAGCGCAGAACATCAGGATCGATGGTGGTGCCTTAGCTATCTTGGGTTAAGAGGGAAGTTGTGAGCACAAACGCATTTTTTAATTTTGAGTCGGTAACTCTTCCACCAGAGACTGAGGCGTTGAGGCGGGAAGCAAGAAGCTTTCTGAAAGAAAACCTTCCTGAACGAGAAGCCTCTGAACGTGGTCGAACGTGGGGTGGATTTGATCCACAGTTCACCAAAAAGATGGCGCAGCAAGGCTGGATTGGCATGACCTGGCCGAAACGCTATGGCGGCCACGAGCGCACTGCATTGGAACGTTATGTTGTTTTGGAAGAAATGCTGGTCGCTGATGCGCCGGTTGGTGGACATTGGATTGGGGATCGCCAGAGTGGTCCGTTACTTTTGAACTTTGGAACCGAAGAACAAAGGCAGTTTTATTTACCGCGCATCGCAAGTGGCGAAATTTATTTGTGCATTGGAATGAGCGAGCCCGATTCAGGATCCGATCTGGCCAGTGTTCGTACTAAAGCGGAGAAATGTGACGGTGGTTATCGCGTGAATGGCCGTAAACTGTGGACCAGCAACGCGCATCAATCTCATTATATGATCGGGTTGTTTCGAACCCACACAGATTCAGAAAATAGACATGCTGGTCTCAGCCAGTTTTTGGTCGACCTGTCTTTGCCAGGGATTTCTATTCGCCCCATTCCCGACATGCTTGGCCAATCGCACTTCAACGAAGTGACTTTTGATGATGTTCATCTCCCGGAAGAAGCATTGGTCGGTAAAGAGGGAGCTGGTTGGGACCAAGTGAATGCCGAACTGGCTTTTGAGCGTTCGGGGCCAGAACGGTATTTGTCATCATATTTGTTGTTGGTTGAAGCAATACGTCTGATCGGGAAAACTCCCACTCAAATGCAAAAACAAGCGGTAGGACGCCTGGTCGCTCATATGATGACATTGCGACGAATGTCTTTGTCGATAGCCGGGATGCTTCACGACGGACAAGATCCCCGGCGAGAAGCCAGCGTGGTCAAGGACCTCGGCACCGCATTTGAGCAAGAACTACCAAGAATTGTGCAGAGCATGATCGAGTTGGAGCCGACATTAGCAACTCATGATCGTTACACGGAACTCCTTAGTTACTTTACGCAAATATCACCTGCGTTCTCGCTGCGCGGCGGTACGCGCGAAATATTACGTGGAATGATCGCACGTAGTCTTGGATTAAGGTAAGGGCATCAGATGAGCGATCTCAAAAAAATGATCGAAGAAACCACGGATCGCCTGTTCGCAGATCACGTGACTCCAGACGTCCTAAAAGCCGGGGATGAGGGTGTATGGCAGGAAGATCTTTGGAAAAAAGTTGAAGACACGGGATTACCACGCGTCTTATTAGACGAAGACAATGGTGGCGCAAACGGCGACTGGCAAGATGCAGGCGTGGTCATTGAAAGATGCGGATATCATGGCATTCCATTACCTCTAGGTGAATCTATAGCGGCAAACTTTTTACGCGCAAAATCGGGCCAGCCAATCGAGACTGATCCAACAACAATTGGCATCATTCGAACTGACGGAGACAAGCAATTTGCAAAACGAACACCTTGGGCGCGTCACGTTAAGTCTGCAATGATGGCGCTACCCAGTGGTGGCAGCATCACGCAAATAAATCTTGAGGGCCTCACCATCGACCACCAGTCGAACATGGCTTCCGAACCACGTGATGACATTGAACTGACTACCCAATCAATGGAATCCGCGAGTTCGGATAATGCAATGTCTGAGTTCAACATCATGTCCATTGGAGCGGCGGTACGTGCAGGACAAATGGCCGGGGCACTTAATCGGGTTCTCGAAATGTCAGTGACCTATTGCAATGATCGTGTTCAGTTCGGCCGCCCGATTGGCCGGTTCCAAGCCGTTCAACAGCAGATGGCTGTCTTGGCAAGTGAGGTGGCGGCAGCTTCCCATGCCGCACAAACAGCGTTTGAAGCAATGTCACAAAGTGGATTGGATGCAAGTGCTGATATTGCCGCCGCCAAAATCAGAACCAGTGAAGCCGCAGGGAAAGCCGCCGATATAGCCCATGCAGTTCACGGTGCGATCGGTATCACGCAAGAACATCAATTGCACTATTTTACGCGACGCCTTCGTTCGTGGCGCGTTGAGTTTGGCTCTGAAAACTATTGGGCGGAACGGTTGGGACAAAAGGTCTTCTCACTCGGCCCAGATGAGTTGTGGACGTCAATTACCGAAAACCATCTCTCCATAAACTGAAACACAAAAAATCACTCACAAACTTGTTACGACCCAGTGATGTCAACTTGTGGCATCAGTGTGTTCGCAAGAACAAACAACACTCGTCAAGATCGGAGACCTTTGTGGGCAAAACGGGCAGCTCTAACGAACCCGTTAAACTAACGCTTTTTAAATGGGCGGGAAGATGGGGGCCATTTCGAATCAAAATACCGTGCGGTGAATGCGCGCTCACTGAGGATGTGGCCCAGGATACATTGGAGAATGAACTGGAAGGCATTCCAGTTAAATTCGAAATGCGGGAATGGTTGTCTGAGTGGTGGGTTCCTCTTCGCCGTGGTGGATGGCATGCGCCAATTGTCATGGTAGAAAACGAAGTCATCAGTCAAGGTGACGCGCTTAACCGAGGTATCCTTGCTGAGAAAATAGTGAGATTGCACGTCGATCGGTTCGATCTAGAAGGCACTCACTTATTTGGTAAAGAAAACTGTCCACATTGCAAACGCGCGAAAGGATACTTTGAGCAAGCTGGAAAACCCTATTTGTACCGCGACGTGGTGAAAAATCCTGGGGCTCTTTATGAGATGCTGGCTCGGGTAAAACCAATCATCGGAGATAAAACGCCTGTAACAGTTCCGCAAATCTGGATTGATGGCGCTTATATCGGTGGCGCAGAAGAGTTGAGTGAGATTTTGGACTGCCCAGTGGAACCAAATTTCGAACGCGGTCAGTGTTCAATTTCGCCAGGGAAATTAAAGCGCAAACAGAAAGAACAAAGGAAGAGGAAGCGCAAAAAATAAGGCTTCCTCATAACTCATCCGTCGGCGGTTCGATGTCGGTGGAAGAAACTTCCTCTTCCAGACGTATCAGAAAAGCAAGATCTTTCAAATTACTGTTCTCCAAACTCGCAAGCATAGGTTTACGCGATTGCGTACAAAGATTTGCTATCGGATCTGTGAGTTTCGCGGAATCTACATTAAAAGTTCTACGTGATGTCGAACGCCTGATGTCTTCGAGAA
>JAJFIN010000108.1 GCA_021774955.1 Alphaproteobacteria bacterium
AAAGACAAGGTCATGATGGGAGCTGAACGTCGATCTATGGTGATGTCGGAAGAACAGAAGGAACTCACAGCCTATCATGAAGGTGGTCATGCTATTGTTGCGCTAAATGTTGAAGGAGCGCATCCAGTACATAAGGCAACAATCATTCCACGTGGGCAAGCGCTCGGAATGGTGATGCAACTGCCAGAAGAGGACCAATTGTCTATGAACCGTCTGCAGATGAAGGCGAATCTTGCGATCCTCATGGGCGGACGTCTGGCTGAAGAGATGGTGTTTGGTCATGATAAAGTGACGTCGGGTGCATCCTCTGATATTGAACAAGCAACAAAAATGGCGCGAGCTATGGTCACTCGCTGGGGTATGAGTGAAGAACTTGGGCCACTATCCTATGGTGATAATCAACAAGAAGTATTCCTGGGCCATTCGGTTGCTCAAACACAAAATGTCTCTCAAGAGACTGCTCGAAAGATCGACGCTGAGATTCATCGTATCGTTGATGAAGGATACCAAAAGGCAAAGCAGACCCTGACTGACAAGCGTGATGATTTGGAAACGCTAGCCAAAGGCCTACTCGAGTACGAAACCTTGTCGGGTGATGAAATTAAGGAATTGCTCGAAGGTAAACCACCGCATCGTGACTATGGTGATGATCTTGATGAGCCGTCTGCACCGGCAAGTTCTGTTCCCCAATCTGGTAAGACAAAAGGTGGAGACAAGTTGGGGGGATTGGACCCGTCACCTCAGCCTAGTTAGTTTGAGATGGAGACACAAATGAAGATTGGGGCCCTGCATTGTTAGGGCCTCTTTGATTTTGAGAGATTGAAATGACTAATTCCTATTTTCGCCCAGTAGGATTGTTGTGTGGATCGGATGCGCAGCGTGCCGTCTTGAGTGGTGATGCATTGCCACTGGCTGGCGGACCGCTCGCTTTCACACATATCGTGAATATACGAAGAGATGGCGAACCAATAGAGATCCCTGCAAGAGTGTGGGCTAACGAGACGGGAAATAGCGACATCTATCGACGTTTAACCAGCCCTCGACAGCCTATTGCCGGTTTATATTTTAATCGAACGCAGATCATGGGTGTACTGAACATGACGCCGGATTCTTTTTCGGATGGCGGTGCTTACAACAATGTTGAGCAAGCGATCCTAAGGGCTGGCGAAATGGCCGACCATGGAATTGATGTTTGGGACGTGGGGGGCGAGTCTTCACGCCCTGGCGCGGAACCTGTTTCTGAAGAAGAAGAGATTGAACGCGTTTTACCGATCATTCGAATTTTGCGTGAGTTTGAACGGCTGCCGATCTCTATTGATAGCCGAAATCCGAATGTGTTCCGACGCGCGGCCGAATGTGGTGCAAGTCTGATTAACGATATTACAGCGCTGACGCACCAATCAGATTCGCTCGATATTGCTGCCCAATTACAGCGACCGATTATTTTGATGCATGCAAAAGGTGATCCCAAAACAATGCAGGATGCACCGCGATACAACAATGTCGTGTTGGATGTTTATGACTATTTAAAAGCCCGTCTTGAAGCTTGCTCAAGAGCGGGTATTTCGCGTGCGCACTGCATTATTGATCCTGGTATTGGATTCGGAAAAACAAGGGAGCACAATCTAGCTATCCTTAGCTCCCTAAGTTTGTTTCATAGTCTTGGATGCCCAATACTGATAGGTGCCTCGCGTAAAAGCTTCATGGCAAAATTGCCGGGTGGAGCTACTGGGAATACACGGCTGGGAGGTTCGCTCGCAGTAGCTGTGATGGCGGCTCAGCAGGGGGTTCAAATCCTTCGGGTTCACGACACCCAGGAAACAGTGCAAGCTATGGCCTTGCTTGAATCAGTTAGATCAGCTGGCGAACATTAAGGTTTGAAACCCTTTTCTCATAATTTTCCCCTAAATATGGTGTCAAACAGCGAGAGCTGTTAGGCTGAGTTAGGTAGAATTAGGACGAGCAATGACGCGAAAGTTATTCGGAACTGACGGTATTCGGGGAACAGCCAACCGCTCACCCATGACCGCCGAGATTGCTCTCCAAGTTGGCATGGCCGCGGGCCGGATTTTCACCCGTGGTGATCACCGCCACCGCGTTGTGATTGGCAAAGATACGCGTCTTTCTGGCTATATGATTGAACCGGCATTGGTGGCGGGATTCACGGCTGTGGGCATGGACGTATTCCAGTTCGGCCCACTGCCCACGCCAGCGGTTGCTATGCTCACCCGATCACTCCGTGCGGATCTCGGAGTGATGATATCGGCCTCGCATAATGCGTTCCAAGATAATGGCATCAAACTATTTGGACCTGATGGCTACAAGCTCTCTGATCACATTGAGAAGGAAATTGAGTTTCTTGTTGATTCTGGGCTCGAGGATGCGCGCGCCGGTCCCGATATGCTGGGCAGAGCAAAACGTATCGAGGACGCCCAAGCACGCTACATCGAATTTGCAAAAGCGACTTTCCCTCGACAGTTACGTTTGGAAGGTCTGAAGATTGTTGTCGATTGCGCCCATGGTGCTTCTTATAAAGTGGCACCAGCAGTTCTTTGGGAACTGGGCGCAGACATTATTCCGATTGGGGTGGCACCTAATGGATTTAACATCAACAAGAATTGCGGCTCCACTTCTCCAGAACGGCTGTGTAAAACTGTACGCGATGAGAGGGCTGATCTTGGGATCGCACTCGATGGCGATGCTGACCGGGTACTGATTGCTGATGAAAATGGCAATGTTGTTGATGGTGATCAGTTGATGGCTTGTATTTCCAAATCATGGTCTGAGAGCGGACGATTAGCGGTTCCGGGAATCGTTGCGACGATCATGTCAAACTTTGGTCTTGAGAAATATCTCGAAGGGTTGAAACTGTCCCTCGCTCGTACCCAAGTGGGTGATCGATATGTTGTCGAGTACATGCGTGAGCATGGTTATAATCTCGGCGGCGAACAATCAGGCCATATTGTGTTGAACGATTTTTCAACTACCGGCGATGGCCTGATTGCAGCTCTGCAGGTTTTGGCGGTTGTCATGACCAGCGGTAAACCGGCGAGTGAGGTTTGCAACTTGTTTGATCCTTATCCTCAGCATTTGCAAAATGTACGATTCGCTCAGAATTCACCTCTAGAGATCGCGGAAGTAAAATCGGCGATTGTCGATGGTGAAGCACGTCTCAATGGACGCGGGCGTCTGGTCATTCGGAAGTCTGGAACG
>JAJFIN010000109.1 GCA_021774955.1 Alphaproteobacteria bacterium
GATATCAGCGCTGGCTTTATCAATCCCTGTACTGATTGAATAAATATTCGAGATCGACCGTATGTTCTCGACACGCTCAGCAACCCAATCACGGCCAACGGTCTCCATGACCCAGGCCGTGTCACTGGTATCGGCAATCAAAAAAGCATTGTGATATTCAAAATGTGCCTTGTGACCGCAATTGCCACCTTGGCCATGTTTGCTCAAGAGATCGGCGATGACATCAAGGGCTTCGTCGGCGCTCGCCGCGCGCTCAAGGGCCAGGCGCAGGAGATCCATGCCAATGAGGCCGGGTCTTACTTCCGGTTTCAGCTTGGCAAAGACCGCTTCATTGCCGATCACCAGCCCATATTCATTAGCACCCATTTCAGCGCCCCACATCCAATAGGGTCGCGAGATCAAAACTGCATTTGTATGTCGTGCTTGTGGGATAGTGATGTAGGTACACGCGAGCGATGCGTCTTCCGGATGATCTTGGTCGGCATGAAACTCCAACCCTTGGGCTTCATTAGCATCACGGTCGGAATTTTTAGCAAACAGCAAGGCGCCATTTGCGCTATGAGAGGCCCGGGCTACAAGCGTGTCACACACAGCATCACCGCGTCAGTTTGAGGTTCTTTGCCATGGCCTTGTCAATCATACGTTTTGGGAGAAGCTGAGGCAGGGTCCAATTTTTAAACCGCTGCGGCACAACAGCATACCGTACTTTGGGGTTGGCTGTGGTCAGGGCGCGGTGGATGACCTTGCCAAGGCGTTCAGGTGTCAACCCTTTGCTGCCCTGACTTTGCATGAAATTGAGCAGCGCTTGAAGAGGTTCGACGTAATCCGTTTCAAGATAAGGCGTCATGTCGAGGTCTTCAGCTTTCTCCCAGATTTTTGTCTTCACGGCACCAGGCCCAATCATGATGACATCGATGCCATAGAGCATGAGCTCGCGTCGTAGCGATTCCGATAGGCCTTCAAATCCGTGTTTTGATGCGGAGTAGGGTCCCATGAACGGCGCCGATTGTTTGCCCGCCACTGAAGTAATATTGACAATTCGTCCTGGTGCCCCGTTGAGCGTTTTGTCAGCACCGAGCAGCGGCGTAAAATTCTGTATCACGATCAATTGGGCCGTTAAGTTGACCTCAATCTGATGTCTGAATTCTTCGACCGGTAAATGGAGTAAAGGCCCGCCGACAGCGATACCGGCATTGTTGACGAGGCCGGCCAGCGTTTTGCCGTTTAGGCGGGCGCGAACAGCCTCGGCTCCTGCGGCAACGGCGCCCGCATCGGTAATATCAAAGAGGAGCGGGGTAAACTTGTCGCCAAATTCACTTTTCAGGCGCTCAGCGTCTTCTTGCTTACGAACACTGCCAAAAACATGAAACCCTTTTTGGGTCAGTATTTTTGTGGCGCCCCATCCGATGCCCGATGAAACGCCGGTTATTACTACAGATCTCATATCGGCTTTCCTGTTCATGGATGCTGTGTCGCTGCTGGTTTTGTTTGGCCTGTTTTGACCTAAACGACTTCTTCCTTCGCCAGTGCCCGTTTGAAGGCAGGCCTTGCCGTACATTTATCAATATAGGTTTCGAACACGGGATTTTCCGGCAAGGCGCCAAATTGCTTGAAGAAGTAGAGGCTCGAACCGATCATGACGTCGGCGGCCGAAAACTTGTCGCCCAATAGCCAAGACCCTTTGTCGAGACCGGCTTCGAGGGTTTCGATCATGGTTGCGAAATCACCCCAACCATTTCTGAACTTGTTGGTTTCCCAGCCTCCGAATTTTTCCGCTAAGGCGGGCTCCATGACGCCCGGCGTGAATAGCATCCAATAAAAATAAGAGGCACGCTGAGAATTATCGAAGGCAGGCGCGAGACCGGCTTCCGGGTAGCGGTCGGCTAGGTAAAGGCAAATGGCCGCAGAATCTGCGAGCTTTGCCTCGCCATCTTCAAGCGCCGGGACTTTGCCCATCGGGCTGGCGGCTTGAAAGTCGGGATTAGTTTTGGCCGCCTCATCGCGGATATCAATGGTGACAAGCTCGTAAGGTTGACCGACCTCTTCAACCATCCAAAGTGCGCGAAAAGCTCGCGTGCGTGGGCACCAGAAAAGTTTCATCGATGAAGGCTCCTGCCGGTTTGATGAGGACCTTAAAGATGACGCGTCCTTTGTGGTTGGGCAAGCCCTCTTTCGAATTAATGTGTTATCTGTACATCGCTTTGGCGCCCATCTGGTTCCATCGGCGTGCCACGTAGATTGCTTGTGTGAGGGTGAAAAGCGCAACCAGACCGAACCAAGCCCAGGTTGACTGCGCGAGCCTGTGAAGCCCTTCGACATCAAGCGTAAAATTAAATAGGGCGTTGTTTTCAGAAGGTAGGAAAAAGATTGCCCCTAGCAGCGAAGCGGTCACAAAGCTGTAGAAGATGAGGAGGATGATCCACGGCCAATGACGATGGCGTAAAAAGGCGGCGCTCATAAAAATATAGAACGTGGCGAGTAGTCCCCAGATAATGGCTATTGCTATGGGCAAGTTTTGTGTCACCTCACTATGGGCTTCTTTGAGCATTGATGGAATGTATTGGTGCTCAGTAGGCAGAATGAAGAAAGTCGCGATGAGCCCGTAGATGATTGCGCCGAGCAGGGCGTCAAATCCCATGAAATATCCCCAACGATAAGATCTTTTTTCCGGGTGACGACGTTGGAATCCCTTGTTGAGTATTAGGGAGAAGACAATTAGTAAGAACAAGACAAGCAAGGTTGAGAGATAGATCATGCTGTGTAGAGAATTGAGATCGCCGACGCGAATGAGATCTGTGAAACCAGAAAGGTTCGGACTGGCACTCAGCCCGCTTTTGATTTTGGCTTGGTTCTCTCGGTAGGGCTTTTGCTTTTGATAAGAAGCGAGCGCGTCATACATCCAGCTGATGTCATAAGCGTCTTCACCGGCGTTTTCTTGCTCGGCCATGTTGATGGCGCGTTCTTGTTCGTCAATCGCACGGGGAAAATTTCCGATCTCTGCACAGGCAGCGGCCAGAACCGCATGGGCGTCGCTATTGTTCTTCAGCGCCAGGGCGCGCTCAGCTAAGATCAGCGCTTCAGCGCCATCGCGTTGTTCATTTTTAGGTGTGGTTGCCAAGAGCCAGGCGAGATTGCGGATGGCTTGGTCATCATCCGGTGCTAAGGCAATGAGTGCGCGGTAATCATCTTGGGCTTCTGCAACGCGTCCCATGTCATCATTGAGAAGAGCCCGATTGAAATAGGCTTGGGTATAGGTGGGCTCATGATCAATGGCGGCAGTGTAATCAGCGAGGGCGAGTTCGAATTCCCCCCGCTCGGCGTACAACGCGCCGCGATTATTACGCGCCCGCGCCGCCAAAAGCCATGAGACGCCGCTATCAATGACGCGGGTATAGTCGTTCAACGCTTCATCATTTAGGCCAAGCGCAGAATATGCATCGCCCCGTCCGATCAGCGACCGAGCATCATCGGGGATAATCGATAAAGCATCGGTAAAATCAGCCAGCGCTTCTTCATATTTTCCGGTAGCGAGATAGGCCGCCCCTCTGGTTTTAAGCGCGGCGGCTCGAGTGTCATCAGGAGGAGCAGAAGCGATCAAATCTGAACAAGCATCGATGAGGACCTCAGGCGGTGCATCTATAATGCCAGCGCAAATAACAACCGGATGAGGGCTGCCGTCTGGTGATTGAGTGGCGCTTTCACCGATGTTGTTTTCGGTGACGGCAAGAACAGCCTGCCAGTCTTCCCCGTTCATGAGGTTGTTGACTGTTGCCCCACGCAATGAGCGGCGCGTGGCTCGACCCGACGTCTTTTTTACATGGGCATTTTCGGCTAGTTGATCTGAAGACGAATGGCTATTGGCGGCGAAGGTACTGTGACCTCTGTTGCGCATTTTGGCGTTGGTTGCTGACTTATCGTTCGCCTCAGCAACAGTCTGGTCTTCGGCTTGAGTTGCATTTGCGGAGGTTAAGGTGAGGGCCGAAAACGCTAAACAAAGAGCGCACAAGATCCATGTGAGTCTACTTAGCACGACATGTTGATTGTCAAACCGCCCAACATTGCCCGGTAAGCCCCTCATACCAGCCATCCCCCGATTGACCCACTTACTTCCCAAAACCTTTTGGTCCGCTCAAAACCCCTTCTGAGCAGTTTCCCAAATACGCATACGCCACAGCGTTAACTATGCACGACCCGCCCCGCTAATGCAACGTGGCGCGGGGATTGGGGGCTAAAACCAGGGCTATTCTTTTAGGTTTTTTCCCAGCGTTGAGCGGCCTGGTCGTCATCGACGCGGGCCTCCACCCATTCTGCACCTTTTTCACCGGCTTCAAGTTTCCAAAACGGTGCTTTGGTTTTTAGCCAATCAACCAGAAACTCGGCCGCTTCGAAGGCGGCTTGGCGGTGGGCGGATGCGGTGATGACCAATACAATCTGATCGCCGGGGGCAAGTTCGCCGTAGCGGTGGACAATGAGGCTGGCATCGAGCGGCCATCTTTTATTGGCTTCCTCTTCGATGTTGGTCAGAGCCTTTTCAGTCATGCCGGGATAGTGTTCTAAAGTCATGGTGTTGATTTTTGTGTCGCTGGAAATTTTATTAAAAGGGGTCTGACCCCTTTTTGTAGCAAATTCACGCACCAAGCCGGTAAAGGTCACGAGGGCGCCGATATCGGTTCGGCCATCGGTGAGTTTGGCGATCTCCTTGGCAATATCAAAATCTTCCGCCTGTACACGGATCATTTTAACCTCCGGTCACGGGCGGGAAGAAGGCAATTTCTTGGGCCGCGGTAATAGGTGTTTCAAACCCAACCTGCTCTTGGTTGACCGCGACCTTGATGGCGTCGAGGTCTTGAAATGCAGCGGCGTATCCAGCACTCAACCCTTTGAGATGATCTATGAGGTGCTGCACATTTTTTACATCCTCGGGCAATGCGAGGTCATCGCTGGATTTCCCAATGCGTTGGCGGATCCAAGCAAAGTAGAGGATCTTCACGCTTGTGTCTCCTGCGGCCCCGGTCCATCATCTGCGCTTCGGATCGAAATGAGAGCTTCGCGCAGATAAAAATATCCTGTGATAACGGTCAGAACACCGGCGACCCAAAGGCCGATAAGCCCGATGAACGTGGTGAGCGGGAAGATTTTGTCACCAGCTGGGCCGGCGATCAAAATACCAATCGAGACCATTTGAAAGGCGGTTTTCCACTTGGCCAATTGTGTGACCGGCAAATTGATGTCGTCGCGGGCCAAAAACTCACGCAAACCTGAAACTAGAATTTCGCGTCCCAGAATAACAATCGAGATTACCACGGCGATGCCATAGACGGTTTCGACCATGATCAGCATAACCAGCGCGGCCAGGACGAGGAACTTGTCGGCAATCGGGTCGAGCAAGGCGCCGAGTTCCGATTGCGTTTTGAACAAGCGGGCGAGATAGCCGTCAAGAAAGTCCGACAAACCGGCGATGATAAAAAGAGCGAAGGCCGTCCAGCGCGCGCCATCTCCGGGTATAAAAAACATGTAGACCAGCAAGGGAACAATGGCGATGCGCAGCAACGTCAAACTGTTTGGAACGATGGTTTTCCAGACGGCCACTGGTGCTTTCGGTTTTGATTGTGCGCTTGTAGTGTCGCTCATGTGTGATCTCTGAAGTGATTGTGGATGCGTTCAGCGGTC
>JAJFIN010000110.1 GCA_021774955.1 Alphaproteobacteria bacterium
CGAAAGGTCGCCATGGCGCGGCGCAGCTTATCGGCTTCCTCCGGTGTGAAACCAGCTCCAACAATAGCGATCTTCATTGCTTGCTCTTGAAACAAAGGCACACCGTAGGTCTTTTCAAGAACTTCACGCAAGGCTTCGGAAGGATATTCAACCTTTTCCAGTTTCTGACGTCGGCGCAAATAGGGATGGACCATATCGCCTTGAATAGGTCCTGGTCGGACAATGGCGATCTCTATGACAAGATCATAGAAATTTTCAGGTTTCAAGCGCGGCAGCATTGACATCTGAGCGCGGCTTTCGATTTGAAAGACGCCAATCGTGTCGGCTTTCTGGATCATCTCATAGGTCGGCGGATCGTCCCGCGGAACCGAGGCAAGCGTCTCTCTTCTGCCATAATGAGTTTCAAGAAGGTCAAACGATTTACGCAAACAGGTCAGCATGCCAAGCGCCAGCACGTCGATCTTAAGAATGTTGAGGGCGTCGAGATCGTTCTTATCCCATTCCACCATCGTGCGGTCTTTCATGGCCGCATTGGCGATTGGGACGACTTGATCGAGCGCGCCGCGCGTTATGACAAAGCCACCAACATGTTGAGACAGGTGACGCGGGAAGCCGATGAGCTGCTCAACTAAAGCCAAAGTTTGAGCGAGCCGCGTATCTTTCGGATCAAGGCCTGCTTGTTCAATTTTCGTTACCGTTGGCGCCTTTGATGATGAGCCCCAGCCCGTACTGGCTAATGCTCCGACGACATCGGGTGACAAGCCCATCGCTTTACCGGCTTCACGTACTGCACTGCGCGAGCGATAAGTAATGACGGTAGCGGCAAGCCCGGCGCGATGGCGGCCATACTTTTGGTAGATGTACTGAATAACTTCTTCGCGCCGCTCATGTTCAAAGTCGACATCAATGTCAGGCGGCTCGTCTCGCTCGGCAGAAATGAAACGTTCAAACAGAAGATCGATTTCCGCAGGATTAACCGCCGTGATGCCGAGGCAATAACAGATCACCGAGTTCGCAGCCGAACCACGGCCCTGACATAAAATCGGAGGGTCTTGCGAGCGGGCAAAATGTACGATCTCTCGAACGGTCAAGAAGTAAGGCGCGTATTTGAGTTCAGCAACCAGTTCTAATTCATGGGCGATCATGCAGCGTAATTTGTTGCTCAATCCTTCAGGAAAGCGTTCTGCGGCGCCGAGCCAGGTAAGGCGCACTAACTCCTCTTGAGGCGTGGCGCTTTCGCCGCTCGATTCATCCGGATATTCATAAGACAGTTCATCTAAGGAGAATTGACAATGATTGGCGATTTCTAAGCTTCGAGCGATGGCGTCTTCATAGCCCGAAAAAAGGCGCTGCATTTCGCTTGGGTGTTTAAGGTGCCGTTCAGCATTGGATTGAAGTCGGAAACCGGCTTCATCAATCGTGCAATGTTCACGAATGCAGGTGAGTAGATCCTGTAAAGGCCGCCGCTGAGACGTGTGGTAAAGAACATCATTGGTCGCCGCCAGCGGTGCGTGGCATGACGCTGACAATTTCGCCAATGCTTCTAGACGCGCACGATCATTGCCATGGTAACAAAAATTGGCAGCAAGTGAGGTCTGGCCAGGAAACAATGTCGCCAAACGGCTTAAGGTCTCTTTAAAATCTGTACCAAACTCATGGGGCGGCATAGCGATAAAATACTGATCATCACCCAGTTTCTTCAGGTCATCAAAATAAAGGTGGCATTCCCCTTTTGGTGCGCGGCGATTGCCAATGGTAAGGAACTGGGTCAATCGTCCGTAAGCGGCGCGATCTTTTGGAAAGCAGAGAACCTCAAAACCATCGATCAGCACAAGCCGCACACCGATAACAAGACGGATGCCTCGTTCTTTCGCTGCGACATGGGCGCGAACAATTCCGGCCAAAGAATTCCGGTCAGCGATGCCGATGGCCGACAGCCCCAGTTCGGCGGCTGTCTCAACCAGCTCATGCGGATGCGATCCACCGCGCAAGAAACTATAATTTGTCGTGACCGCGAGTTCGGCATAAGCAGAGGACATTAGGAAAAAATCCCATGGATAAACCAGCAAGG
Source organism: Alphaproteobacteria bacterium (assembly GCA_021774955.1). Taxonomy (GTDB): domain Bacteria; phylum Pseudomonadota; class Alphaproteobacteria; order M2410; family M2410; genus JAJFIN01. Next base: position 2,072 of record JAJFIN010000110.1, read on the forward strand.
GGGCTTGCCTTCATGCTCATAAAGACCGTCGCGGTAAAGCCAAAAGCGTCGGCCTTCTTCGTCTTCAACCCGGTAATAATCTCGGGTTTGGTGGCAGTTTTCGCCGATCTTAGTCCACCATTCAGGCGCGATCCTTTCCGGCCCATCGGCTCGGGTAATCCGATGGGAAATCCGGTTCCATTCGAAACGAAGAGGCGGCCCATCCGGAACTTCAGAAAGGGTCGTGATAGGTTCAGGCGAGGGAAATAAAAGAAAGGGTCGCCCAAAGTGAACATCACCTTGTAAAGCATGTGCATGTTCTACCCAATTGTGGCGGCTGTTATTTTGAAGAACGGGAACAGCACGCATGGCGCGTTCAGGGATATAACTGGCATAAGGCGCAAACCGCGTAACATTGCCGGGTCCAAACCGATTGATAAAACGATCAAGCAGGCGAGAAAGATCGCCGCCATTTTTTCTCCGCTCATCACTATTTTTAAAACCCTCTTGATGCGGCGTGATGGTTTCGACATCAAAAGCGTTCAGCGTCGCGACTTCAAAACCGAAGCCCGCATGATCTTTGAGCTTATCTAGATGTTCGCATAGAAGACGCAATAAATGGCCAGCATCGCGGCTAAGCGCAAGTGCGCTGGTTTGAATGCTCAGCGTCTCAGGCCAACCATCAACCCGGAAGAAGGTAAGCTCTAATTTGCGTGCGCCTTTACCGGCTTTGTTGAGAGCGGCGGAAAGGTTATGAGATAAGTGTCGAATGACCTCTTCGATAGCTGGCAATGTCATAATGGGCTCAGCAAAACGTTGCTCAGTACGGTAGGGTGGCGGCGGCGTTAAGGCACAAAAGCTTTCGTCATGTTTATCAAACGCTTGGTCTAGGCGTTCGATAAGCTGGGACCCAAAGCGGGCGACGAGCGGGGCGCGAGGTTTGCCAAGAAGATCGCGGATCTGTTTAAGGCCGACTTTAGCAAGTGCCTCAACAGTTGGCTTTCCCAAACGCAACGCACTTATCGGTATGGGCGCGAGAGTGTTATGCAATGTTTCAGGAGTGATGATAGGACGCTTGTCGGCCACGTGGCGCGCAGTGGCCCAGGCCGCGCCAATGGTTGGTGCCGTGGCGAGTTTCGCCGTCAGCCCAAAGCGGCGCAGGCGGGCTTCCAATTCTTTGAGCAGCGTCACCTCGCCGCCAAACAGATGAGCGCATCCGGTAATATCAATGGTCAGACCCTCCGGCAGGTCGGCGCGCACGAACGGGCTATAACATTGGCACCACAAAGCCAATTGATGGAGCGCTTTGTCATCGCCTTCCAGATCAGCGGGAGTGACCTTCACGGACGGACAGATAGCGCGCGCATCGGTAAGTGGCATGGCCTTATGAAGGCCGAGCTCACTTGCAGCAGCGTTCACCGCCGTAAGGACTTCGCCGTTTTGCAACGATGTCGACAAGACAAAAGGATTATTGCTATGAGGCTGTGGCCCATTGCTGTCTGACAACACGAGGCGTCCGTACCGGCGTTCGATCGGCCAGCGTGGTAGCCAGACGGAAAGAAAGCGTTTCATGATCCCACTCAACCGGCCAACGGCCAGGTATTCCTCTCTTAGATTTTGTTATTTCGATCTGCCAACGGGGTGTGCCTAATCCCGGCATCGGGTGGCCAATGCGGTGATGAGCCACGCTTGGCATAGCGCCGACCGACCAGCGCATTTCAGCCGCTGTTGCCGCTTCAAAAGCCGGTTGGTTGCGAATGAGGAGGGCGGTCACGCCGTTTTCTGCCGCCCGCAGCACAAGGCGTCGGCTGGCGGTAAAATCGTAAGCGTTGTCATTTTCAGGTAGAATACCGATCACCGCCGTAAGAGCTGAATTCGTAAGGCCTTCTTCTAAAGCCCAAAGCACATCGCGAGATTTTGGGGTACTCACTTGGATCAATCGATCAGGATCAAATCCAAGCGCTGTTAAGCCGATAGGGTAAACCGCGCCTTGGCGAAAAACCTGGTGTGACGGTTGGGCCCATAAAACAAATCCAGGATGGGTACGGAGGATACGGGTCGCTAATCCAAATCCAAAACCAACAGTCGACGAAAAATCACCGTGGCGCGCCGGAAGTAGTTCATGGAGCGTACCAAGTGTCAGACCGTGATCGGGTAGAGTGTCATCGAGTGTTGCCGCACCTAAAGGAACGGCTGGTCGAGTTTCTGGTGTAAACTGTTCCTGCTTAGAGATATGCTGCCGAAGCATTTGAAGACTATGTTCACGGTCCATGATCTGCACTCAACAAAGGAATTATTCATCTGTATAAAGACTAATAATCCAGCTGCAGGACCAGGTGAGGACATGCAAGCAGCGGCCAAATGTGGCAAAACAGCTGGTTATATTGATGTTCTAGAATAAGAACAAAACAAGAACATGTCAATGTAGATTAATGACAAGACTCTAAGTGATTGAATCTATGTTGATTTTGTGAAAGGGGGATTGTTCTCCCACAAGAATCTTCCAGGTTCTTTTCGCTGCTCAGGGCTCTTTAGTGCATAGTGCCGCCAGTAATAATTGGAAATGATAGATGCAGTTTTCCCTGATCACATTATGCCTTGTGCTTGCGATATTTTCCCTACTGGTTGTTGCGGGCTTTGTAGCTTTTACGCCTGATGGTCGTCGTCAAAGCAACTTTCTCCTGGCAACCTTTTTTCTATCTATTGCTTTGATTCTATCGAATTTTCTTTTTGTGGCCAGCGGCCTTGTTATGGCCAAGCCGAGATTGGCATATTTAGGAAATACCATTGGCATATCGGCAGCACCGATATTGTTTCTCTATGCGCGTTCTCTAACAGACCAAAGATTTGTTCTAAATGCGTTGCGGATCCTTCACTTGGCACCCATCGCTTTTTTCGTTGCCATTATATTCTTCGGCTACACATCGTTACCAATCGACGATCAGTTGAATATCCTTCGCCACGGAGATTACCCCAACATTGTAAACACCCCACTGCTTCCTATAGGAATCTATATTGTTGTGTTTACATATCTGACCGCGACAATCGTGACGGTTAGAAAGTATAGGGTGGGGCGGAGGGAATTCTTTACCACCAAAGGGGCAGACGATCTGACTTGGTTGACCTCATTGATTTGGGGAATGCTTCTCCTGTGGAGTTTGAGTTTGTTCCACCAGATTGTCGTTACTGTTTGGCCGATACGTTGGCTCGATCAATTGTTCCTCAACGTCATGGCGATAGGGGCATTCGGATTAGGTCTTTATTTGCTGATCAACGCATTGAAGCAAGCGAAGATCACTCCTTTGCACGTGCCCGTCGAGATCTACGAAGAGCAGAAATATGGCAATGATCGATTGAGTGTCGAACAGTTGGAGCAATTTGCAGGGCATATCGAAACGGAAATGCAAAACAGCGATGCTTTTCTAAAACCGTCCCTCACACTGTCTCAATTTGTTGAGTCTTTGCCGATGACCGAAAGAGAATTGTCGCAAACACTCAACCGGCATTATGGTCAGAGCTTTTTTGATTTTATCAACAAACACCGCATTTCCTTTGCCAAGGAAAAACTCTTAGCGGACGAGACTGGAGCCATCACCGATGCGATGTTGTCTAGCGGCTTCTCATCCAAATCTAGTTTCTATTCGGCCTTTAGGAAAGAAACAGGTGTGACGCCTTCGGAATTCAGAAATCAACACACTGCCAGTCTCGTGCCCTAAAACTTCTGAAGCCCCGAACTCCACTTTAACCAAATCAGTGAGCGTTTCTCAGTTCGGATACGTGCGGCCGGACGCCATGTCAGCTGAGCGAAGTTAGTCTTGGCGGGTCTTCTAGTGAGAAAGGAACCTCCATGTACCAAGTGATCGATGGTGTTGTTGTTGCAACCGATCCGAAACGACGTATCTCAATAGGCCTTACAGGGTTTTTCATATTGATTTTCGTCATCTCGTGGACCGGTGCCATGCCGATGGTGTTATCGAGTTGGACGACAGACAATTCAAAGTGGGCTAGCTGGGCACACACGCTGGCGCCTTTACAGGTTTTGATGTTCTTCGGGCCCATGCTCGCGGCGGTCCTGGTCACCTTCGTAAATTATGGCGGAGGGGGGCTTAAGAGCCTATTCGGAGCCTTGTTCAAGTTTCGCGTCCGCAGCATTTGGTACGTTCTTGCACTGGCGGGTCCTTTGATTGTCACATTGACGGGGTCCGTTGTGGCGCGGGAATTTGATGCTTCATTGCCAACATTTGTTGTTACATCGGCGATGCTTGCTGCGACTGGCCAGATCTTTCTTGTTTATCTCCTGGTCAATACCGAAGAAATCGCTTGGCGTGGCTATGCACTACCACAACTTCAAAAGCGAATGTCACCGTTCAAAGCCAATCTTTTCTTAGGGTTCATATGGGGTGTCTTTCACACCCCCCTGTTCTTGATGAAGGGGGGACATCCGGCAGGGTATTCCATCCTGATATTCTTTGTGATGGTTCTGTCGATCGGATTTATTGCTGGTTATGTTTTCAATGCCACGCGCGGTAGTATTCTAATCTCCCATCTCTTGCATCAATCATTCAATGCCTGGGGCGAAGGCTTGCGCGTTTTTCCCGTGATGAATGATGGCTCGCAATGGCCATTCCAGATCATGATCGCGATATTAGTGATTCTGGGGCTTGTGTCGGCGCAGTTGCTCGCGAGGCGTTGCCGCTCTGAGGGATACTAAACTATCTTGATGGCGTGTTGCATAATGCTATCAATATACCATCAAGGACGTTCCAAATGAACATACGAAAATTAGAAAAAGGCGAAGAAACCGCGTTTATCGAAATGGCACTTGCCTCTTGGCTAGATGCCTATGAGGATCTATTCCCAGAAGAGGTCGTCGCGGGTGCTCGGGCCATGTTGGAAAAAGCGGTTGAAAAACGCTTTGATGAATTTCGTGTGGCAGCGCGCGACGCGTGTTTGCTAGGTTATTATTCACTCGGAGAGGATAACTATCTCTGGCATCTTTATGTTGATCCGACTTGCT
>JAJFIN010000012.1 GCA_021774955.1 Alphaproteobacteria bacterium
GGCAGACCCATATTTGCAAATGGCACTTGATGTGGTTGGACGAACCATCGGTATCGAGATTACTATTTATTCTCACTGGAGGCATGTTTTTATTTTGTTGTTTCTTTATTTTGGATCGGCTGCCAGAGTGTACTGGAGTAAGGGTCGATTTGGGTTCTCTGTGTTTGCGATCACTTGGGGAGGCATGCTTGCGCTACTGGCGAGCTTGGCACCAGGAAATATTCCTATTGACGATGGCAGATCAGACCTACCAGTTTTCACCTTTCCTTTATTGGCGTTGGTACTTTATGAAATGGGCGTTACGGCGTTCAACACTATTGTTAGGAAGGACCGTGATGGGCGGCGAATTGCGAGCTTTTTGTTCGGACTAATCTCATTTACTTTGCCGGTAGTGATCATTGGACTGAGTGTTTTGTTCTTTGGGTATGGATTTATACTATCTTTCTTTGATGTAGACTCTTCTAAACCCAACTTGATATTTCTACTAGTGTTCGTTCTATTTCTTTCACTTTACTGGATTGCGAGAGGAGCTTGGCTGGCCACATATGGTCAATATCAACTCTTGGATAGTCGAAGTCAGCCCACGGATCGAGAATGGTGGACTAAATTCAGTCGTGCAGGTGGCACCAATAGCGGTATTTTGATTTTGAAATCAATGTTTAGTGCTGTAGCATTCTTTTTTGCGAATGCAGGTTTGAAGCTACTCAACTTGTGAGAAGCTTAGTTTGTCCATATCCGATCATTATTCAATCTGGACAGGGTTGATGAACAAGTTTTGCGCGTTCATTTGCCACCTCATCAACGTTTCGTGTCAGAGCGTTTGCTGTCGCCTCAGCCGTTTCTGCTTCCTCCATTCTGCCTAACGCATTGAGGGCCAAGCCGCGATCTCGATGAGCCTCTTCGTAATTCGCATCCAACCTGATGGCTGTGTCGTGGTCGATTAACGCTGGTTCGTACATCCTGGCTAGTTGAAAAGCATAACCTCTGTTGTTGTAGGCTAAAGCTGACTGCGGCAGCTGCCGCACGGCTTCCTCAAAGATAGGTAGCGCGGCCTCTGGTCCATCGAGGTCTAGAATCGCGTTTGCCTTGTTTCGCACTGCTTCTCCAAAAGAAGGGTCGATTGCGATTGCCTGATTGAAGCTCTGAAGCGCTACGCGGAGCTGACCGAGCTTTCGGAGGCAGCGGCCTCTTGCATTGTGCGCGGCAGGCCAGTTTGGCGCCATTTGTGTTGCTTGTGTAAAATCCACTAGCGCTTTATCCGGATATCGTCGCAGGAGACATGAGACCCCCTTTCTGAAAGCCAACTCCGCTGGCCAATTGGCGAAAATCGTTTCGCTCGCTTGCACTTCAACTCTTGCCCCACCAGTGGAAACCGCGACCGACTTAACGGGACAATCTCGCAATCTCATCAACAGATAGACGGCAATGTTTTCGTTTGTTGCCCGTCCAACGATCGCATCCAAGCAGGCTCCCTGAAGCATGAGGAGTTCAAGGTCAAGTTGCTTGCGGATTATCGAATCGTCTAATCCAGCTACGAAGTCGCCCTGAACTTGACCAGAAAATGATAACTCGACGTAGAACGAAGATTGCCGTTGAGCAACGGTTCCATGCGTCGCGTCGAATGATGCTGATATGGTGAGCACTGCCATTAGAATAAATCTCACCCTAACATTGTAGCTCGCGCGCCGAATATGTCTTTGATGTTTGCCATGCGCCGATCAATAACTTCCCGCATCACCTTATTGGGTAAAGTTGCCGAAGACGCATTTGAATGCTCAGAATATTTAAAACAAGTGATAAAGTCGAAGTTGATTTTCTCTAGCAAGTCTACGGTTAGCCGAAAATCCGCCTCTGTCTCTCCTGGAAATCCCACAATGACATGAGTGCCTAGACCTATATCAGACGCGTTCTCCTTTATCCAATGTAGAGATCGCAGAACATCGCTCCTTCTGTAGGGGCGCCGCATGCGTCTCAATAACTCGTCGCTTCCTGATTGTATTGGGAGACAGATGGCTCGAATCCGCCCAAATGACGTTTGGAAGACATCTGCAAAATCGGAGAAACTACGAAGAAGGTAATTTATATTGAAGTCATGGATGAATATTTTGTATTGTCCCTCGTAGGACAAAAGGCGGCGCAGGAGAGCGGCTAGATCGAATCCTGCGTCCCGACCATAGGCTCCGGTATCACCTCCCATAAGCATGATAGTTGGCTCGCCCTTTTCAAGGGCGGATTCAAACGCAGCGAGAATTTCGTTCAACGGTACGCTTTCCAGTTGGCCGGTTGCCTTCTTAATTACGCAATAAGAACAACTCAGTAAACATCCATGGTTGACGCGAATTTTAAATCCCCTTTTTGCTTCATCGTATTCCTGGCGAATGTTTGCCGATACAGTCGGTGAGACAACTGTACGGTCGATGTGTGTCAAATTTGGGTCGGGAATATCCCTCATCCTGACTGATTTTTCTTCGAGTATGTCTTCAAGGACATCGAGATTTCTGGGGGAAAAGAATGGACCGAGGCCCAAATGCTCTAGTTTGTTGGGGCTGATTGACGGTAGACAACCGCCAACAATAAGACGGCAGTTTTGGCGTTTTGCAGCATCAATTTCATTCAGTCGTTTTATGGAGCGAATTTCGCTATCCTCGTCGACGGCGCAACTAACAAGGATCGAAACATCACCATCGCTGGGATTGTCGACGATCAAATAGCCATTTTTTTCCAAGAAAGTTTGAACACGTTCAGTATCCATCCATCGCTGCTCACACCCTGTGCAATCAATATACGCGGTCTTCATCGGAAATCTCCGCGATGAATCTCCCAATCCAGGGTGCTTCGCATGCTGACAGGAAAAATCGAGCGCGCGCTGGAATATTGTTTGTACATGTCTGATTGGATTGAACACAAAGAGAGAACAAACTCTTCGGATGGGTGAGGTCGCTTTGCAAAGACAGACCCTTGATCAGAATGAAAAACATTTGAGGAAACCGATATCCTATGATCAAGGCACCACTCGTAGCCTGCAACAACAGAATGAATAGGCTCCAGCCCCCACACGAACCCGCAAAAGGCGTTGTACGGGCCAAACACTTCGGAAGCATGTATAAGAGCGTCAAGCATTTTATCGTAACCATAGAAGTGCTGTTTACCAGGGCAGATATCTATGAAGGTATCACGATCAAACACCTCCAAATTGAAGGCGATTGAAGTCGTGCCCGCTATGTACAATTCCTCGATGAGATCTAGATTGTCTGGGGGCATTGTTAGAACGTGAATCGGAATCTTTGGATCCAAGGCGTCATGGATGGCACGTACAATGCACGAGGTGTACATCACGCCTTCATCGTTGTCGGGAAATGTGCCTGTCGCTATGGAAATAATCGGGATGTCCTTCCACTTGGTCTGTTGGAAGAGCCGAGTAGCCTCTGCGACGACCTCAAGGTCAAATCTGTGCGCCATTGTTTTGCCAGCGGTCTTTCTAGCGTGCTTGAGAGAACAAAATTTGCATGGCTTGCCGTCTGGGAAGTAATGACATTCGGGATATACGAAAAACCCTGGGGTAACCTCTCCCGCGACGGCAATGAAGTCTTCACTACGCTGACCATCGCTTAGGACCTTACCAAAATATCCTGGCCGATCAGGTAACTCTACGACACGCACATACTTACCGTTGTGCTTAACGACAACTTGGTTGCCCTGTAGATGGAGCGTCCATGGCGACATTTCTCGACGAAGGACTGCTGTAATTGCGCCGTGTCCGACCCTTAACGCCTGTGGAACTCGGTGAGAGCGGACGACATTACGGCTTGTGCGCCCATATACATATTGGTTGTCATAAAAAGGCTTCTTGATCGACTGAAACATGTCTGCTGGGAAGCTTAATCCGTGACATAGCGCAGCGACCTTTAGTCGTGCAGCAGTGCCTTTGGCGCCTCCAAGGAATGGGGTGAGATCATAGTCGATCACTACTATAACTCTCCTCGTGTGCGGGGTCTTCTAACGAACGTGTAGCCCTATCAGGGTCCCTAATATTTGGGATGTTCCTAATAACACTCGAAGCCTTGACAAACCCGTACTTCCGAAGTTCCCACCGAAATATCATGTAGGCAAGCGCCATTGCTTGATCAATTTTTAGGCCATCGAATGGCCGCTTGTACGATGAGAGGGTATATTGAAGCGCGCAAACAGGCGTAAGCAAATCGCTTATGAGTACGTATAAAGAGGCTAGCAGACGGAGTTTTAACGGATAATGGATCGGAGTTATCAGACATCGGAGACTGAGGCCAACTTCGACCAGAAAAAAAATAATCGAGGGCACTAAAGCCCACACTTGGCCCCAAAAACACAATGCAACGCCCAAAATTAGAGAAACATACAAAGTTATTGGGAAATTTAGAAAGCCATGCAAGTAGGGCACGGTAATATCTGGTGAGCCACTCGCCCAGTGGAACACGCTGAATCTGCCGCGGACTTCAACTTCCATTTTGCGAAGGAAATCCGAGAAACTGAGATTGTGTTCGTGTATGCCCGAAAGGATTGGGACAAATAAAAAGTGGTGACCTTGATTAAGTGCCACGAGAAGTGCCGGGACGTCCTCGCCTCCAAATCCAGGAGTGAATTCTTGCTCCGGAAAGTTGAGTGATAAAAAGACACTCCGCCTAACGATTCCAATCCCAGTCGAAAACGTCGTGAAGTCTTCGAGAGAAATAACTCTTCTTTGTTCCGACTTTTTGTAAATCGAATGTCGCTTTATGTCACGAATGGTGTTCCAATCTGAATTAGTTGCACTTCGATAGAAGCCACAGATCCCGACAAGATTTGGGTCGTGCAGGAATTCGGACATCGCGGGCTCAAGACCGCTCGGTTCGAGAGTAATGTGATCGTCTAAGAAAAAAATATATTCATCTTTACAAAGATGGATTGCAAGATTTTTAGCAACCGAGATACTGCTTCCATTTGGCAGGTCGACAATCCATAGACCTAACCCAGCTATTATAGACCTAGCCCTTGGAGAGGTTCCGTCATCTAAACAAATTATTGTAATGCGACCGAAAGTATATTTTTGAGACAAGATAGAAAAAATGGTTTTCTCGATTTTTGGTGGTTCTCCATGTAAAAGTATGGCGACAGTAACATTGAGCTTTTCTTTGGTGTAGGTTTCCATCATGACCTCAACTATTGATACTATGTCCATCATCAAATAAAATGGAACAGCTGCTGATCGGATTTAGGTGAGATTTTGGCTCATCTGTTGTTTCAATTTAAGCAGCGGC
>JAJFIN010000111.1 GCA_021774955.1 Alphaproteobacteria bacterium
TCTGGTTATGAAACCCTATGGTATAACAAAATTGGTCGGCAGATTTATTCCCGAAGAGATTAAAGGCAAGATTAGGGACAGCATATCAGAACGCAATTTGGAACGACCTGAATTTCCCGACGCAGCAAGGGAGTTTTTGCGTTCACGGCTATCAGACGATGTTCACAAATTAGAAGACCTACTTCAACGTGACCTCAGTGGGTGGTTGAATTAAGTGTTCCTAGAGCCGATCCGGTTTTGATGGAATCAAAACCGGGCTCTAAGTTGTCGTTTTGTCGCGTTTCGCTTGCGCGGTCCTGCGGTTCCGGATGGAAAACCGGTGTCCACCCCGGGCAAGTCCGGGGCAGGCTTTCGAGACAGGCTCTAGGCGTGTCTCGAACCATGGGCGCCACACTCAGGTGGAACCCCTTTTCGACAAAGCACGAAGCAAGCTAAAGTCTCCATCTATCAGCGCTTCCTTTTTCTTTCGCGACTTCGGCGGATTGACCCTTCGAGACGCAGGCTTGCGCCTGCTCCTCAGGGTAACGGACTTTTTTATACAGCGTCATCCTGAGGGTGATCGTCAGATCAGGTCTCGAAGGATGACGCCTAAATAAATACGTCATGGTGAGGGCGGGCCCCCGATCTAGTTGAGGATAAACTCCACCCGCGTCTCGAACCATGGGCAGAACACTCTGGGTTTTCCACCCTGGATTCCACCCCTACACTGCTGCTTCTTCTTTCAACATCACCAGCCGCTCTTGGCAGACCTGCTCCGTCAGGCTTTGCAGGGTCTCGACCCGTTCTCCGAGCCAGGTGAGTTCTTCTTCGGTGATGGCGTAATGCTCGGAATAGCGGGCTTCGACATAGGCGTGTTTTAAGAGTTCGAAGCAGCGGCGGTCGTGGCGGCTCTCGCGCGGCCAGGCGGCAATCAGCCGGGCGTCCAGGTCCTCGGCCAGGGAGCGCGTGAATTTTACATTGTGGGTGTTGGGGCGGTAATTGGTCAGAACAAGGAGCAGACAGCAATAGGCGCGTTCGGTTGCTTGATGAAGCATAAAGACTGCATCGTTCAAAAGCCCTTCATTGAATATGAGTTCGAAGGAGCGATACGCACTTGATGCCTTATCACTCCATTCCTCAAAATGCTTCTGCGCCATTTCATAAGCCGCTTGCGGGGTCGGCAGTGTCGGCTCGGGCAGACGGTGACCTTTCAGGTCATAAAGCGCGATGCCTTCGCGTCCGATATCGGTGAAGAAATATTGCCCGCTGACCAGCGCCTGGTGAACTTCATCCTTACTGTGAACGATAAAATTGACCGGGGTCTTGATTGCCTCTTCGCGCATCAGCCGGTCCTCGGCCTGGTACCAATAGTCGGCCATCTGCGTCAGTTCTTGGCGGTTGACCATGATCAAAAGGTCGTAGTCGGACTGGTAACCTTTCGAGGTATGCGGTTCATCGACCCAAGTTCCGCGCGCGTAAGAACCGAACAGGATGATCTTGAGAATGCGGGCCTCTTTCTTCCAAGCCGCTGTGCCCCGCGCCATAGCGCCGTTCAATTCCTCGAACAGGATCTCCACGACCCGCTCAAGCTCACGCTGTTTTTTGAGCGGCAGATGGGAAAGGTCTGTTTTCATGAAGGTCCGGGGGCTTTCCGCGTCAGGCTGTATACTTCTCACCATACACTTAAAACGGGTCGTTGGTAAGAGGAAACCTCATTGGTAGAGCGAGAAAAGCAGACGTTTTTCTTGTCACCGCCCATCGAAACGAACCTATCGGTCCCCCTTAAGGCTGGTAATGTCAAAAATTAAAGTCATGGTGGAGACTTTTGCATGAACAGCAAGGCACTTCGAGACGGGCGCTATGCGCCCTCCTCAGTGTAACGGTTAAAGTAGGCGTCGTCCTGAGGAAGGCCGCTAGGCCTGTCTCGAAGGATGACGCCTAAATATAAATAAATACGTCATGGTGAGGGCGCCCGTCAGGGCGTGTCTCGAACCATGGGCACCACACTCAGGCGGAACCCCTTTTTGACAAAGCACGCAGCAAGTGCGGGGCAGGCTTTTCCTGGAGGCGCTCTAGTTTAAGGAACACTTACCGTATTTTCAGCGAATACCGTTAGGACGCCCTCTGACGGAATTGATGTATGCAATATTCCATCGCTTTTAACCAGTATATCTTCTTGCGAATTTTCTGACCGGTGCTCCGTCGTATAAGAAACGTGGTAATTACCTTCAGGTAGTCCAGAAACCGTCATGTTTCCTCCACTTGCCGCGTTCACAACAACAACATAGGATCCATCTTTGTTAATGAATGCCAGCGGATCAAAATTATGGGTTGAGCTTTTAGTGCCTATTCTCTGTGCACCAGCTCGTACATAACGAAAATATTGTTGATTGAACCGGATTTCATCACGCATTGTGACAACGGGAGGGTTGGTGCCATTGAACTTAATATCAAACAAACCCTTGAGAACCCGGCCTTGCCAGGCAGAATTCATACCGACCTTCAGATCTTGATGTAGTACATCATCAGTGCCATGGCCAAACCACCATTCCAGCATTGATGTATCGATATTATATTTCTTGGCGCGTTTGACGATGGCTTTGAGGTTTCCCTGATTGCGGCCTTTGTATCGATGGTAGGAAAACTCCACGAGATATTGTGCTGCCCCTTCGACTTTGACGATGTCGTCGAAGAAAAGTGCCGCATTGCTCATGTCGGTAACAGAAGGGGCGACAAACTTTGGTGTAAACCCGTGAGATTCAAGTCGTTTTGCAGAAGCAACTATGGCACGGCCAATTGTCGTCCCGTCCCATTGCTCAACGAGATCAGGTTCCAATATTACCTCCCATGTATCTGGAACAAAGCCATATTTTTCGTTCATGTAAAGGTAAGTAGCTAAGACGAACTCAGCGTATTCTTCGGCATCATCGTGATGATAGGCGCCATTTTTTATTTGGTCGGTAAAGGCGACATAACAAAGATTTACAAACAAAGACTCGCCTAATTTTTCCAATCTCTTTCGCAATGGAAGGACTGCGTTTTCTATTTGGAAATCCAATTCGTCGAAATTGAATCCTTGTGGATTTAGGACATGAGGGTCGTCGTTATCGTTTACCGTCGCATAGAGCGTGCGCTTCCATTCATCATATCCGATACGACCGTAGAAATGTTCGGTCCACAGGTTGTTGTCATTTTCGATACCGCTGTGAACCTCTAACCTTACTCGATTGATGCCTACGTCATACACCGCCATATCGTAAACGATGTCTTGATATAGGGGCATTTTATCTCGATCTTTTGGCTCTCCAGCAATTTCCGCTGTCACCTCCCATCCACTTATCACTTGATACTTAGTCATAGGGTCGAGCGTTACCAAAGCCTCTCCGGCGCTACATGAAGTAACGATAGAAAAACTCAGTATGGAAATTGTGAGCTTGAATAATGAATTTAAAGATCCCGACAGGTCAGTTTGCATCATGGAATGGCTCTTTGTTTACATAAACTAGAACGTTGCCGTCACCTAAGGTTCCTCTGAACAGTTTAGCGACATGGTATTCTGCGCCTATCATTGCTGCAATGTCTTCATATCTTCTCAGAGTTCGGTTGGGAAAAGCGATAACGATCCAGGTGCGATCCGTTTCAGAGTGCATGTCTTCCAAATCTTGTTTAGACTCTATGACAGTCCAGTCGGCTTGGTAATATTCTTGATAGGGAATTGCGCCAAAACCGAGCACTGCGACCCTATCACTTTCAGCTTTGGAGGCATTTACCAGATTGTATGCGCCTTCAAGGTTCTGCTTTGGAAATTGATAATTTCGACTCAGCATTACAGACGATATAGCCATCATTAGTAATGCAGAAATCGCAAACAGTGACGAACTTGAAAGCAGAACGGGGAAATATTTTTTGGCCCAGCTGGAGATGTGCAGACAAGCAAGATACACACCCTGGGTCATGAAGAGAAAGATGAACCCTAGGTCGGCAAAAAAGAAACGTGGCCACACGCGCATGGAAAATGCCATGAGGATAATGACTGTGAGTGGGATGTGAATGAGAATGAGGGCCGGTAATATGGGTTCGCGTTTGCCGATATCGATCATACCCATAGCTGTAAGGGTCATTGCGACGATTGCAACAAAGGCTGCAGATGGTCCGGGGATCGGTGTGCGGCGAACGATCTCGAGCATTGCCCAAAGAGGACTTTGATATTCTTTCATGACATCAATTTGCGAACCGTCAGATACAGACAATATCTGACTGGTCATTTGGAAAAGGTAAGGTGTGTAGAGAAAGATCGTCAACAAAGCACCTAATCCAAGCCCGGTAATCACCTGGCGATTTTTGCTGATCTCTGCAAGAAAGTTGGGGAGTGTTTTTTCTTTCTGATGAGCAAAGCCTTTGGTGATGATTGCAAGAAGGATGATTGACTGTGTGGCAAAGAAAGCACCGGCTGTCAGATGAGTATACATGGCCGCAGCTATTGTAGCTGCTAACGCAAATGAAGTGCGCCAAGATGGACGGCGAACGCAGAGGACAAAAAAGATTACCGAAAGCGTACACCAAAACATGAGGCCGGTGTAACCGCGAGCGTTTTGTGAAAACCATCCGTGGTGATAAGAAAGAGTGATAAGTAACGCAGTGACATGCGCTTGAAAAACTCCGACGGCGGAATAAGCGATACGCCAAATAACAGCGATACTCGCTATTCCTAAGACAACAGCTGGAACGCGGAGAGACCAATTGTGCTCACCGAAAATGGCGATGATTGAT
>JAJFIN010000112.1 GCA_021774955.1 Alphaproteobacteria bacterium
GCATGCGCGCGATTATGTGGATGGCATGTACAAAATGCTGCAACACAATGAGCCTGACGATTTTGTGTTAGCTACAGGAGAAACACATTCCATTGAAGAGTTTGTAGATTTGGCTTGTGAGGCTTCGGGCTTTCGGATCGATTGGCAAGGTGAGGGATTAAGCCGTCAAGCCATTAATGTAGCTACTGGAAAACCAATCGTCCGTGTCAATCCAAAGTATTTTAGACCAGCCGAGGTAGATGTTCTAAGGGGAAGCGCAGCCAAGGCAAAACAGAAGCTTAGTTGGGAACCTAAAACAAGCTTTCATCAGCTCGTGGAGGAAATGATGGATGCTGATCTAAAACGGGCACAAGACGGACATCTAGTTGTTTGATGCGGGTTGCAATTGTCCACGAGTGGCTCACTAATTATGCTGGATCGGAACGCGTCCTTGAGCAAATGATCAAATGCTTTCCGCAAGCGGATCTTTTTTCCCTTGTGGATCACATTGAGGTGGGTAATCGTCAATTTCTAGGCGGTAAGGAATCTCAATCAACCTTTATTCAACACCTTCCATTTTCGAAAAAACACTTCCGCAACTACCTTAGTCTGTTTCCTCTTGCTGTCCAGCAACTGGACCTTACGGGATACGATCTCGTTCTCTCAAGCTCCCATTGTGTCGCTAAAGGAGTCGTGACAAATCCTGATCAGATGCATATTTGCATGTGTTATAGTCCGGTACGCTATGCATGGGATTTGCAGCATGAATACCTTAACGAGCGAGGTATCCGGAGAGGTATCAGATCAGCAATTGCTAGGATGATCCTCTATCGCTTGCGGTTATGGGACACTTCTTCTTCTAACGGAGTTGATGAATTTATTGCCATCTCAAATTTTGTTTCGCGGCGAATCAAAAAAGCCTATCGCCGAACCTCCACAATTATATACCCTCCTGTTGCTGTTGATGATTTCCCCTTCAACGTAGACAAGGAAGACTTCTATTTGGCAGCATCTCGCCAGGTCCCGTACAAACGCATTCCTCTGATAGTCGAAGCTTTCCGGAATATGCCTAACCGCAAACTTGTCGTAATCGGTGACGGACCGGATTCCGCTGCCGTCACCAAAGCTGCTGCAGGAGTAGAAAACGTCAAAATAATGGGTTATCAAGAATTTGACGTTCTTCGCGACTATATGAGTAGAGCCAAAGGATTCGTATTTGCGGCCTTAGAAGACTTCGGGATAATTCCATTGGAAGCACAAGCTTGTGGTACGCCTGTAATTGCTTATGGCAAAGGGGGGGCCTTTGAAACCATATCTGGGCTTGAAGCTGAAAATCCAACAGGCGTTTTGTTTAACGAGCAATCAGTGGAATCAATTGTAGCTGCCATCGAATTATTTGAAAGTAATAGGGATTTAATCAGTCCCGATGCCTGTCGTGAAAACGCGCAAAAATATGCCCCTGAACGCTTCCGAACAGAATTTACTGATTTGGTGAAGCGCATTCTCAAATAGCGATTAATTGATGCACCGATGGGAATTCGCATGTACAAACGTAATGTGTTAGTGCGCTTTAGCAAGCCAAAGATTTTTGTGCTATGAAAATAGCTGTATTCATAGTTACCTACCCCGCCGCTGCTCCTTATTTTACAGAGTGCTTAGCGTCTCTAGACGCGCAAACAGACAAAGACTTCTCGTTGGTTATAGCCAATGACGGATTGGATGACCTAGACAGCTTTCTTGGTGAATTCAATTTTGACGTGAACGTCATCAATTGCCACGGATCGCCAGCAGCGATTAGACGGCAAGGGCTCTCTTCGCTGATCGCAAGCGATTTCGACTGGGCTGTGCTATTGGATGCCGATGACTATGCGTCGAATGATCGAATTGCCAAGCTCAGGCCACACATGAACACCGACTGCGACGTATTATTTCACGAACTACAAATATTCGATGATCATAAACACCAAGCCCATCCGATGTTGCGCGGCCTATTTTCCGCTGAGACAAATCTCACATGGAATCACATTTGCAATGGAAATGCTTTAGGCATGACCAATACGGCTATCGCATGTAATCAGTTGACACCTACGCTCGAGCGAATTCCTGACGATATCGTCGCCTACGACTGGGCTTTATTCTCTGATCTGATTTTACGAGATAAACGTGCCCGTCTAGTCGAGAGTACAGCGACATATTATCGACAGCACGCGAGCAACAGTGCACTCTCGAAGGAATTGACCAACAATTTCCTGTCGCGTGGCGTAAAGGTGAAAGCACAGCACTACTCATTTCTGGCAAACCGCTACACCGTTGCGGAAACGCGGGCAAAAGAATTTGCAAAAGTCGAGCGTAAGATAGAAAGTGACCCCAATTGGACCGCCAAATATTTTGAAGCGCTACGGACTACACCTAACGAAAACCAATTATGGTGGAGCGTCATTAGAAGACCGGGAGATGTAAACATTGAAAATTGGTGATTTTGATATCCAAAACTTTGGCTCTCCATATTTCATCGCGGAAATTGGGGCGAACCATAACGGTGACGTGGACCTAGCGAAAAAGCTAATCGATGCAGCGAAAGCCGCCGGTTGGCACGCAGCAAAATTTCAGTCGTGGTCCAAGGAATCGATATTTTCCCGTAAAGTATATGAGGAAAATTTCTTCCTATCGGACGATTATCGAAACCGTACCGATCATACCTTGGAATCAATTGTCGAGAAATTCAGCACCCCTGCCGATGATCTAAGGGAACTATCGAACTATTGCGCATCCGTCGGAATTGATTTTTGTTGCACGCCATTTTCAAAAGATGAGGCAGATCTGCTCGTCGATGAGCTGAAAGTTCCGTTTATCAAAGTCGCATCGATGGATTGCAATAATTATCAATTCCTGGACTATCTTGCACGCAAAGGTATCCCGGTTGTTTTATCTACCGGCCTCGCCGCTCTCCATGAGATCGACCGCGCGGTTGAAACGATCCAAAAGGTTGGAAACGATCAACTCGTATTGCTTCATTGTGTGGCCCAATACCCACCCAAACTCGAGAATGTAAATCTGAATAACATTGACCTTTTACGAGACACTTTTCCGGATATAGAGGTAGGTTATTCTGACCATACAATTGGAACAGCCATTCCTCTTGCCGCTTTGGCGAAGGGCGCTTGCCTAATTGAGAAGCATGTGACCCTGGACAAAGAAATGTTTGGATGGGATCACAAAGTCTCAGCAACTCCAGATGAAATGGCGAAGATTGCGACCGAAGGCATGGACATCGTCAAGTCATTGGGCAATAAGAGACGGATTGTGTCTCCCGAGGATCTGACAACAAGAGAGGCATATCGGCGTAGCATCGTATCTGCTCGGGCTATTCCTGAGGGGAAAGTAATCGAGCGGGCAGATCTCGACGTAAAACGGCCTGGCACCGGTCTGTCGCCTGAACATATTCATCTGTTAGTTGGCCGCCTGGCCCGCCGAAACATTGAGGCAGATGTTGTAATTTCGGAAGATGATTATTAATCAGCCAACACAAGTACCTATTGTTTCGATGGATCAAAACGTAGCATTCAATTTATCAGGCAGGCACATTGCCGTGGTCGGCGGCAGCGGCTTGATCGGGCACGCGATCGTTGAAGCTGCAACTCTTTGCGGCGCTCGCGTCACCATCTTAGACCAATCACCTCCATCCGCTCGGCCCAAAGACGCCACCTTTAAAGAATTCGATATCACAAACTTCGACAGTCCGAATGAACGAATAGCTAGTTTGGAAAAAGAAACCGGAGATCTAGACGGATGGGTGAACTGCGCTTATCCAAGAACCCCCGATTGGAGCGCACCGGAATCTGAACTCGCTTCAGCAACAGAAAGTTGGCGGAAAAATATCGATCTCCAACTGAACACAGCGTGCATTTGGGCGACCGCTATCGCCGAACGTATGGCCCAGAGGGGCAATGGTGCCATCGTCCAAGTCGCTTCAGTATATGGCGTTGTCGCACCTGATCCCCATCTCTATGAAGGTCTTTCAATGGGGACCCCCGCTGCTTACACGGCCATCAAAGGCGGTACAATTGCACATACGCGCAATTTATCAGCCCAGTTTGCACCAAAAGTCCGAGTGAATGTGGTTTGCCCAGGCGGTGTGCATCGAGATCAGCAGGAAGAGTTTCTTAAGCGCTATAGCGCCCGTACCTGCATTGGACGACTGGCTGAGCCGAGCGAGATCGCTTGGCCCATCGTTTTTCTGTTATCTGATGCGGCAAATTACATGACCGGCACTACACTTATGGTCGACGGTGGATTGACGGCAATATGAAACAACCTTCCTAAAACCCAAGTGCGTCGAAAATAGAGGCGCGCAACCACCATACTAGGATCTCTCCCTAAGAAGCTCAAAGGCCTCTGCGGCGACAAATCCCGATTGCGCCCCGCGAAGCGTTGCTTGTGCACGAATTGCTTCATTACTTCTGGGAAATGGAAATGAGCCCAGCTCCGATGTATAAACACTCATTGCATCAATCTTATTTTTAAGATGAGGTGTAATATCAATAAAAAAATTTGGATTGAATGGTTTGGCCACTCCCAGACTAAAATCTGTTTCTGATAATGTCTCATAGGCGAGTATACGTTGTATAAACGAATATCTAAACCACTTTGTACAACTCGCCACTGCATCGAATACAATCCGATGATCTGTATGGACATCGGATGGATGCGGAACAAAAATCTCTTCTGGTTGAAAAAAATTAAAGCAATCGGATATCTTTGAAATCAGTTCGCCCATAGGGATCGTATCAAGCTTTGTGGTTGGAAACCCCAACTCAAAAACACTCTCAAAACCGAACGTTTCTGTATTTTTCTCAATTTCAATCTTTCGGGATTGCACTTGTTCTGGAGTCCATCCAAACTCGGCGGAGATCCCAGTGACTACCAACCAAGCGGTTTCTACACCCTCTCCTTTTCTTCGCAAGAGAGTGCCTCCTACACCAAGGACCTCGTCATCAGGATGTGGAGCAACAACTAGTGTCTTCATAAATACAAACCTTTGGACAGAAAAGCCAATGGTTCAAAATGAGTCATCCGAATTGCCTTCTCACCGCATTTAACGGCGGGAACACCCACAGCATCTATGTCAATAATCTTACCTGGTTCAATATTACTGTTTTTTTCGTCTACGATTTCAGTTTTCCAAACTTTGATTTCTGTTTCCTGATACACAAAATGTGCTCCGATGTAAGGCTCAGTTAAACCCCGGACTAGATTATGAATCGAATTAGCAGACATTCTCCAATCAATTTTTCCATCGGCTGCCCCTCTTTTTCTCCAGGTATTGGCAAGCGCCGAATTTTGTTTGATCGTTTCGAAATTACCTGAAATCAGCTTAGGCAAAAAGTCCTCAATTTGAACAAGTGCTGTGTAAGAAATTTTGTCATACAGCGATCGCGCGTCATCGCTATCGGAAATTGAAACCTCTTTCTGAGACAAAATATCTCCGCTATCAGCCCCCTCATCCATAAAGAAAAATGTTGAAGCCGTCTTGCTCAACCCCAAAACGAGAGCCCAAATCAACGGGTGTCGGCCGCGATTTTGTGGCAAAGCCGCAGGATGAAATCCCAAAACGCCCATTGGAGTAGCAGAAAGAACTTCGCGCTTCAACAATCTCGACCAACCAAAACAAAAAATGATATCCGGAGATTTCTCCCTAATCCAACTAACAGATTCTGCGGAGTTTATATTCTCAACATATCTACACGGAATACTTTGGGATTTTCCGTAGTTGCTCAAGTCACAAAAATCAGAGTTAAATTTTGATTCCCTTAAAGTACATATACCAACGATTTCAGCATTAAGTTCAACCAGTTTCTCAAGAGCGCGCCTTGAGAATTCAACCGAACCGATGAATATAATTCTCATGATTCGAACGCGCTCCCCAATCGAGGTTGCCTAATCGGAGTCATAAGAATCACGCGCCTTTTCGAGGTCTTCTAAACGCCCAACATCAATCCATTTTTCCCGCATAGGAAAAGCTGCAACACGACGGCCAAGTTCAATAGACTGAGAAAGAAGTTGGG
>JAJFIN010000113.1 GCA_021774955.1 Alphaproteobacteria bacterium
GCCTCATAGTGAGGACAGAAGGAGAAAACCATGACGCAACCGTTGATGCCCAAGGCGACGGCCGTCTGGCTCATAGACAATACGTCCCTAACGTTCAAACAAATTGCTGACTATTGCATGCTCCACGAACTTGAGGTCAAAGGTATCGCCGACGGAGATGTCGCCGCCGGTATCAAAGGGTTTGATCCAATCGCAAGTGGGCAATTGACGCGCCGCGAGTTGGAGAAATCTCAAGCTGATACCAACCGACCTTTGGTTATGCAGAGTAGGCAAACAGACGACGTACCCGAACCAATGCGCCGAAAAGGGCCGCGCTATACGCCTGTCTCTCGTCGACAAGACCGGCCGGACGCCATCTATTGGCTCGTGCGAAATCACCCGGAACTCTCAGACGCGCAGATTTCGCGTCTTGTTGGAACGACCAAGCCAACCATTCAATCCATCCGTGATCGCACGCATTGGAATTCGTCAAATATTAAGCCGGAAGATCCTGTGGCACTCGGACTGTGTTCCCAAATTGAGTTGGACACCGTGGTTAAAAAAGCAGCCGCAAAAAAAGCCCGAGAAGATGCCAAGAAAGGGCCAACAGGTGCGGCACTGAAGCCAACAGGCGAATCACTCATGGAAACAGTCGATGAACCAGTGCCTGAAGAAGATGTAACACCGCAAAGCGTTTTTTCAGATCAGCCTAAACCGAGTGAACCGAAGCCTGAAGAAGAAGTTTTTGATGCGGATAAAGTTTTCTCCAATCTCAACGCAGAGCCTGAAGAAAATGCATAATGTTCAGACAATAACCGGGCAGGACTACTCCCCCCTACCCTTCTTGTTGGCCGAATAGTCTTGAATCAATCGACCGCCATCAGCGTATATGCACTGACCGGTGATATACCCTGCCTCATCTGAAGCAAGAAAATAGGCGATCCCAGCAACTTCGTCGGGAGATCCAATACGACCAAGTGGGGTTCGCGCCGCAACAGTTTTACGCCGTTCAGCCTCACCGCTTTCACCACGAAACCCTTCTGTCATAATACTTCCTGGCCCAATCGCATTGACGCGAATGCCGTGTGGTGCCAACGACAAAGCCAACACTTTAGTGAGCTGATTGAGCCCGCCTTTGGAAACAGCAAAGGGAATTTGATCAGCCCGCGTCATTATAGCGTCAACGGATGAAATATTGACGATAGAATAACCACCACCTTCCGAAGGAGCCGTTTCGTCACCTTCGATCTGCGTAATCATCTGTTTGGCAACAGCCTGTGAGGTCAGAAATGGTCCCCGCAGATTAACCCGCATCACCTGATCCCAATCATCATCAGTAATGCTAAAAAAGTCTTGATTCGCCCTAATCGCAGCATTGTTTATCAGCACATCAATCCGGCCATACGCTTCAAGGGTTGCGGCGACCATGTTATGGATATGCAATCGCTCGCCGACATCAGCACGGACAAACAAAGCCTCGCCGCCATTAGCTGTGATGTCCTCACACGCGCTTCGCCCTGTTTCCTCATCAACATCGGCCACAATCACTCGTGCATTGTGTCGCGCAAAATGCCTAGCGCAAGCAAGGCCGATACCGCGGCCGGCTCCGGTTACGATGACAACACGGTCAGAATGCGCCATAAAGCTCTCCTTTGATCATGGTCGGTTTCTTATCAGTACAAAACGCCACGGGCAACCGCAGGCGCTCGGACTGACCGCGAATGTCTGCAAGACGACCAACCACGTAATTGACCCATGGACGGCTGCCAGATAGACACAATCCCTATGATTAACGACCCTCTCTTTTACGCGCTGGCAGTGCCAGCCGTTCTTCTGACCGGAATCTCAAAAGGAGGGTTCGCCGGTGGTATTGGTCTTGTCGCTGTACCCATGATGGCGCTCGCTATCTCACCGGTCCAAGCGGCCGGGATATTGTTACCTATTTTGATGGTCATGGACACAATCGGTTTGTGGGCCTACCGCCGCTCCTTTGACAAATCAATTTTGCTGGCCCTGATACCGGGTGCTTTTATCGGCATCGCTATTGGCGCGTTACTTGCCGGAATTGTCAGTGATGCTCATGTCAAACTTATTGTCGGCCTCATATCCATCGGCTTTGTTGCTGACAGATGGCTTAGGAGCGGTCCAGCTGGACCGCCTAAACCGGTAAACCGCATAAAAGGATCTTTGTGGGGCAGCGTTGCTGGTTTCACCAGTTTCGTCGCACATGCAGGTGCCCCACCCTATCAAGTATTTGTCTTACCGTTGGGGCGTGACAAAACTATCTATGTTGGCACAAGTATTATATTCTTTGCCGTGATCAATTGGATTAAACTGCCCCCATATTTCGCACTTGGGTTACTAGCGCCAACTAATCTCTGGGCTTCTCTGATCCTTCTACCGCTCGCACCGATTGGTATGGGACTTGGTATCTGGCTTCACAAAGTGATCCCTGAAAAACCGTTTTTTCGAGTTGTCTATGTGCTCATTTTTGTGATTGGCTTAAAACTTGTCTGGGACGGTATAGTAGCCTTTGGTACTGCGTGATTCCTCGTAAAAAATATATTTCTAGAACAACCAGAACCTTGAGCGACGGGATTAGCCCATGTCTGACATTACCGGTGAATGTTTTTGTGGAGCCCTACAATACGAAGTGACGCAGGCACTGACAGAGGCACGCAGCTGCCATTGCTCACGCTGCCGCAAAGCGTTTAGCGGCGCCGGGTCAGCAATGTCTTGGGTAGATCCTGCTAATTTTCACTGGCTAAATGGTGAAAAGCATTTGAAAACCTTCACCGATGACGAGGGCTTTGGATTGGGGTTTTGTGGCCGATGTGGTACCACATTGTGCGGCGTATATGAAGGCAAAGTCGCAGGTATCACGCTCGGCACTTTAAACGGTGAGACTGGTGTGAGAATTACCGAACACATCTTTGTCGGTTCAAAAGCAAGTTGGGATGAAATCGGTGGTGATGCGCCTCAATACGCTGCCTGGCATCGCGGACCAAAAGAGGCTCCTGAACCCACGCATGAGGTGAACGATAAGCCTGGGGAATGAGGGTTCGCTTTTTGACGATCACCAAAGCCAAGTCGCAGGATCTGAAATGGCCTCACCTCTTGATATTGCATTGATACCTTTAATACAGCGAACAATGAACCAAACAACGGTAAACAAGAGTATCAACAATCCGAGACCCAGGGCGACAATGAGAATGCTACCGACAACTGAGTACAGAATGCTTATCCAAAATGTCCTGATCTGAAAGCGGTAATGAGATTTGACCCAATCCGGCGCCTCCCCTTGATTGATATAAGCCATCACAACACCAATCAGCGTGGTTATTCCACCGGTTACAAATCCAACAAGATAAAGAATATAAATAATGTTTGCATTGGAGCCGTCACTGGCATTGCCCGTTGGATTTGAAGGGACGTGATCTTCCGACATTACAATATCCTCCCGCTGGATCAATTTCGACTCATGCGCAAAAAAGAAGGGTACCATCGCTGTTCATGTATGACCATCAGTTCGCTTCAAGCGACTTTGCCTCTGCACCTAACTTTGTCATAATGAACGTGCCATCCAAATCCATCAGACAGATTGAGGCATCAAGTAGGGTCCATTATGACAAACAACATCTACACACGGCACCTCGATGCCAACAAAGCCAATTTCCAACCCTTGACCCCGCTTGCTTTTTTGGAGCGCTCAGCAACAACCTACCCCAATCACCTTGCGGTCATTCACGGCGACCGTCAGTACACCTACGCGGAATTTTATGCCCGCAGCCGGAAACTTGCTTCAAAGCTCGTCCAGAAAGGCATCGGAGTCGGCGACACTGTTGCCATTGTCGCGGCCAATATTCCGCCAATGCTTGACGTCCATTACGGTGTACCCATGATCGGTGCCGTTTTGAACACCATCAATACCCGCCTTGATGCTGCAGCGATCGCTTTCATTTTAGACCACGGTGAGGCCAAAGTTCTCATTATTGACCGGGAGTTTTCTGCCATCGCCAAACAAGCCCTCGCATTAGCGGACGTATCACCTCTGGTCATTGACATTGATGACCCAGTCTACGAAGGCCCGGGTGAACGGATCGGCACGGTCGAATATGAAACCTTCATTGCTGATGGTGACGAAAATTATATCTGGCGTATGCCAGAAGATGAATGGGAAGCGATCTCACTCAACTATACTTCCGGTACAACGGGAAACCCAAAGGGAGTCGTCTACCATCATCGCGGAGCTTATCTCCTTGCAATGGGCAATATTGTCACCGCGTCCATGCCAGCCCATTCGACCTATCTCTGGACCGTACCGATGTTTCACTGCAATGGTTGGTGTTTTACCTGGTCATTGAGCGTGATTGGCGGCACGCATGTTTGTTTGCGGCGCGTGGAAGCTAAGGCTATCTTTGATGCACTGGCCGATCATAAAGTGACGCATCTTTGCGGTGCGCCAATTGTCATGGGCATGCTGATTAATACCACGGATGAAGAGCAACGCACGCTGCCACATAAGGTCAACTTCTTCACCGCCGCAGCACCCCCACCTGCCTCAGTCATTGGCGCAATGGAACGCGCCGGATTTCAAATCACCCATCTTTACGGTTTAACTGAAACTTATGGACCAGCCGTGGTCAATGCCTGGAATGAAGACTGGAACACCCTCCCTGAAGAAGAGCGCGCTCAAATCAAAGCGCGCCAAGGTGTACGCTATTCAGTACTTGAAGCACTTTCCGTGCGCGATCCAAGTACCATGGCGGAAGTTCCCAAAGACGGTGAAACCATTGGTGAGGTCATGTTCCAAGGCAACGTGGTCATGAAAGGCTATCTCAAAAACCCAAGTGCCACAGAAGAAGCTTTTCAAGGTGGCTGGTTTCATTCCGGTGACCTTGGCGTTTGGCATCCCGATAATTACATTCAGCTCAAAGATCGCTCAAAAGACATTATCATTTCGGGTGGTGAGAACATTTCATCGATCGAAGTCGAAGAC
>JAJFIN010000114.1 GCA_021774955.1 Alphaproteobacteria bacterium
TGTCATCCCGCTGCTTGTAACCTCGCAATCTTCCGTGGACCCCTCCCGTACTTCTTGTGTCAAGCCACGGGGTGACAAGTGTGGGGTGTGTGCGATCTTGCTTCGGCCCTCGCACGCCGTCCTACGCCATATAGAGCATCAACGTATCGGTTAGCGTGGTGAGATTGACCGGCTTGGGGATGAAATCGTTCATGCCAACTTCAAAACATTTTTGCCGTTCCGCATGCGTGACATTCGCGGTGACGGCGATGATGGGAATTTGGGCGGCGTTGCCAGGCAACTTGCGGATTTCGGTGGTCGCTTGATAACCGTCGAGATTTGGCATGCTGATATCCATGAGAACTAAGTCATAGGCGTTTTCCTGGATGGCTCTGATGGCTTCATTACCGTCGTTGGCAATGGTCGGGTCTGGAATGTTCAGTGTGGAGAGAATAGATTGGATGATCAATTGATTGGTTTTGTTGTCTTCGACCAACAGAATATTGAATTGTGGGTTTTGGCTAGCAAGGGGTCGGATCTGGCCTTCTTTGGCACCGTCAAAGATAAGCAGGTTGTCTATGGTCCCCGTGTGGCCCTCGAGGAAGGTTATTTCGCTTTTCAATCGCGCTGTTGGCGAAGCTGGGCGATCTTGCAAGGCATTGGTTTGATGATGGGTGGGCGGGAGAATGGCGAATTTCGCGTAAGGCAGAAAATCAACTTCGGTTAAGGTCCTAAGGGAGTTTATCTGATCGGCGCCCGAACCTGGTAATTCGGCTTGGCGGCAATCGAAAATGAAACGGCGGATGTTTTCGGACCAACAAATCTCGGTGAGTGTTGCCGCTAATTTTCGGCGCATTGCGGCATCGATCTCGCCTTTGAACGCGATGGTGGCGGTTTTGTCCGCGCGCAGGCGCACATCAAATGATGGGGCGGACTTCCGTCCCTCAAAATCGGTCATGTCTTTTCCTAGGAATGTTTCATTCTGGAGCCTGGGCGGCGATGCGTACATCACTGCCTTCTTAATTGCGTGGCGGCTGGTTTTAGAAACCGGCAGTCAGCAACCAAGAATCTCACGCCCCTGAACTTTCGGAGGAAGCGCATACGGGTGGAAGGAGACGGCAATTGGACCGAATAAAGGCGATTTGATGATCGCTTGTCGAAAGAAGGGACAGATCTTTTTGGTTAGCAATCTAACCGCGCGCGTCAAACACATCGAACTCATGAGCGATGCATTGCTCGATGAGGGTGCGCCAGACGGGCTCGGCGATCTCGGTTGGTAGGCCTTTGTCGCGGGCGGTGGCGAGCACCTTGGTGACCACATCTTCGATGCGGGCCGGGTCGCGGACTTGGTCGCGCTCGGGCTTCACATAACCGGCGCGCTCAATATAGGTCAGTCGCTCGGCCATCAGCTCAACCAGCGCCCGGTCGAGCCGGTCGATCTCATAGCGGATATGGGCCATGGTTTGGCAGGCCGCAGCTTTATGCTGGCGCTCGGTTTCGGCGCGCTCAAGCACGGCATCTGTATTGTAAGCCTGTTGGGTTGATTGCATGGAGTGTTGCCCTCGGAATGTCGCTCTCGCTCTTGGCTTTGTATATAGGACGTGATCGAGGGTTTGGCGAGGCAAGTCGGTGCCGCACTTTGTCGCGTTTTACATTGGTGGCCGTGGGCGCTTCCTAGTTTTTGCATGTGGGGCCGGGCCACCCTCTCCCAGGTGTTTGCGCCTTCTGGCCAACCACCCGATAAGGATACCCTAGGGGTGGTTGGGAAGGGGGAGAGGGTGGCTTGGTCAAACAACCAAGAGTTCCCCATCAAAAAAACGTCATATTTCCGGTCTCTAAGCTTGACTTTGCCGCGCCAGGGAAATCTCATGCGCACCGGAAGTTTAAGGTCAGACACAACGCGACAGCTGGACTTGAAGGGGCGGAGAATGAGCGACGATGCGGCGGCGAAAGCGGCTCTGTTAAAGGGGCCGGAGCCGGGGGGAACGCATGAGACCGATGTCATTATCATCGGGGCCGGGCCTGCAGGCTTGTTTGCGGTTTTTGAATTGGGGCTGCTCAACCTCAATTGCCATCTGGTCGACATCCTCGATCAGCCGGGCGGCCAATGTGCCGAGCTTTATCCGGAAAAGCCGATCTACGACATTCCGGGATTTCCTGAGATCACCGGCCTTGAGCTAACCGATCGGCTGGTGCAACAAGCCGCGCCGTTTGAGCCGGCGTTTCATTTTCAACAATTAGCGGCCGGTCTTGAGCGGCTCGATACCTTGCCGGGGCGCGAGGGCAAGGGCTTTCGCCTGACAACCGATATGGACACGGTGATCACCGCGCCGGTGCTTGTGGTCGCGGCCGGGGGCGGCAGTTTCGTGCCCAAGCGGCCGCCGCTCGAAGGCATCGAGGCTTATGAAGGCACGTCGGTGTTTTATTCGGTACGCAAGATGGAGCAATATCGCGGCAAGAAGTTGATCATTGCCGGTGGCGGCGATTCGGCGCTCGATTGGGCGATTAACCTGGCACCCGTTGCTGAGCACATTACGCTGGTTCATCACCGCGATGGTTTTCGCGCGGCACCAGATTCAGTGAGCAAGATGCGGGCGCTGGTTGAAGCCGGCACGATCGACCTCAAGATTGCCAAGATGGCGCATTTGAACGGCGTCGGCGACGTGCTTGAATCGGTGACCGTGACCCACAAGGAGGACGGTGAGTTTGACATTAAGTGCGATGCGCTCTTGCCGTTCTTTGGGCTGACCATGAAGCTTGGACCGGTAGCTGAGTTCGGGCTCAACTTTGAAGAAGAAAAAATCCATGTGGATACGGAATTTTTTCAGACCCAAGAGGCCGGTATCTTCGCCATCGGCGATATCATCAATTATCCCGGCAAGCTGAAGCTGATCCTATCAAGCTTCCATGAGGGCGCGTTGATGGCGCGCGGCGCTTTTAAGACCATCTTCCCTGACGTCGACCTGAAGCTTGGTTACACAACCTCCAACAAAAGTTTGCAGAAGAAGCTCGGCGTGGCGTAAGCTCCAGAAAAATTGGAGGAACACCCATGGGCTTTTACGAAAACAATATCCTGCCGGGCTTTATCAAGCTTGCTTGCGGGGCCAAGC
>JAJFIN010000115.1 GCA_021774955.1 Alphaproteobacteria bacterium
ATCATGTCGCCAAAGGATATTGGGTAATTGAAAAACTTGCCGTCGTGATAGATCCGGCTAATTCTTTCTACCATAACGATCTCGCCTTCCATCAGGCGACGAAACCACTTGTTCAAATCTTCGTTCTTGGTAAACCAGCGGTGCCCGCCTAAGTCAAACTTATACCCATCGTCGACGATAGTGACGCAAAGTCCACCAACATAGGGTTTGCGCTCGACAACTGTGACTTTCACATCGTTGGCACTGAGTTCATGGCCAACGGCAAGTCCCGCTGGGCCTGCCCCCAGAATGACGACATGATTTGGTTTGGAACTGTTGTTGTTACTCATCACAACGCCCTCTTGTTGGCTTTGGCCTTGGTGACTAAATTGTAGACGATCGCAATAACCCGACCCATGATATAGGAATAAGCAAACAACCAGGCCGCGCCGATAAGCGATCCCAAAATACTGACGGTGTAGCCCGGCAGATATTGTCCCAGAAGTGCTGCATGATAGCTTTCGTCAGCGGTACCTCGAATGACCAGCCAGCTGGTGCTTAACACCAATTGCAGCACCATAAGCGCACCGAGTGCGATGCCAAAAGCGTTGCCAGAGAGGCTCATCGTTGGACGTGACAACATTCCCGAATTTTGAATGTCAGATAGCACCTGCTTTGAAGGTTCACTTCCCGATGTCCGAATGTAAATTTGATAGAGCACGGCACCTGAAACACCGGCGTATAAATAGGCCCAAAAGAAACCCACCCATGCGCCTGCTGATGTCACGCTATAACCGGGGAAAAAAACGCCCAATAATCCGAGATATCGACCGGGTTGTGCGCCACCGACCGCCACCGAGATGTGAGTGAATATAAAAATACCCAAACCAAATCCGAAGCCTAATACCAACGAGAGCAAAACAGTGTTAAACCGAATGCCTCTGTTGATATTCTGATGTCTGACGTTTGCTGTCATATTGACTTATTCCCCAGGTTTCAAAGCTAGATCTTATTCATCTCTCAAACTCGATGCTTACCATCGATCAATCAAGCTAATCTTGCTAAGCGAGATCGAACCAATCTGCTTTCAAAATAACAATTCCGACTGCAACAACGTGTGCAAAATTCCACAGCAAGGCAAAACCAAAACCAAATACCATTCCACCCAAAACGCCATAAGCAAGCCCAACCAATGAGCCAATCCAACTGACTGAGTAACCCGGTAGAAACGCTGAGACGGTGCCGAGATTGTATCCAACGACAGCGTCAGCCGATCCACCCTTGATCAATAGGATAGCTGTCGCCAGACAAAACGTGATCCCTACGGCAACACCAAATGCCAGCGCCATGCCAAGATGATCCATGCGGGCAAAAAGGCTCATAACCAAGGCTGCGTCTGCTTGATCATCCTTTGGTTCAGGTTCCTGAAAGTCCAATATTTCTGCCATTTTTGTCCCCGTTGCGTCGGTCTTTCCTGGTGACCGACGGTCATAAAATAGATCTATATCTTAAGGTCGAAGTGGTGAATATTTTGTATCAAAGAGGTACACATCATCGTTCTTTTTGAGCGTCAAATCGGTAAACATTGATTTAGGCGTCCAATCATCAGGTCGATTGACAAACTTAGGCTTCACACTGAACGTGAAAATTTCCGCCTATTTTATGGCAACAAAGCCTTCAAAACAGATATGTTTCATGATTGTGGTAACGTCCTTAAACCCAGCACGTTCAAGCAAACCTAAATTACCTTCTGTCGAAAAGGGTTCCAGAATTCCCTTCAAGCTGCGTGTCTTCGATAAGATTTCCTCGGCAGAAAACCCATTGCGAACTTTGAAATCGTTGTACATGGACGACATAATATCTTGAAAGCGGGCATCGGGTCCACGCACTTTCTCAAACATGATAAATGCTCCGCCCCAGTTTAATGCTTCGTAAATTTTGTCAAAGATCTCTTGCCGATATCTTGGTGCAATAAACTGCATGCAATAATACGAGACAATCATGTCTGATTTTTCCAGCTCTTGAAGACGGACATCTTCGAGCAAGACTTCAATCTTGCTGAAATCCTTACAGTGATCCTTAGCCTTTTTGATCATTGCTTCTTCGACATCAAACCCGACCCATCTGATATCGGGTTTGTGCTGATTATGCTCAGCAAGTTTTCGCAACAATTCGCCGGTGGATACGCCCAATTCATAAACAACGCTGTCTTTATGACAGAAAAAGTCACTGAGTTGGCATATGAGATCATGACCTTCTTCGTACATAGGGACTGACTGACGAATATGATCCACAAAGGTGTCCGCAACATCACCACTGAATGTCCAATCTGCACTCTTTGCTTCTATGCTGTGTCCTACTTTCATCTCTGCCTCTTCCGACCAAATTAACCCATATTGAGACGCAAAATTACTTTATTGACCCCAATCCATAGATTTCCTGGGTCTACTTGCAAATTCGAGTCCTTAAGAGCAAGATTCATTTCGTGTTGCGCATGCTCCCCACCTGCCACAAAGATAGCTAATCTGGCTTACGATTCCCTCAACAAACCTCAAGCCAACGGCACACTTCCCCTAAAGCTTGGGCCAACTTTGGGAATTAACCTCTTTGAAAGCCGAATTTCGCTATCAACGGAAGGAATCCATCACCAAAACAATGTTGGCTCCCGATATAACACGAAATTCGAAATTATCGTATTCACCAATCATAATGTCGATTGTATCTATTATGGGAAATATCACCCCCACATGATGCGTGTTGTGTTGTTTTCTGACTTTGGAAAAATACGCGTCGCATGAATTTACATTGAGAATTGCTGAATATCGTCAAAATATGGAGTTGTTGTGGGCTGCGCGCAATTAACCGCTCATTAAATAGGAAGCTGCATGATGCCAAACATGGTTAATTTAGAACAAACGTCAGCGGCGCACGTAGAATCTGCGTCCCATATCCCCCTACGCACTCGTGTACCGGAACATGTAGATTTGAGCGTCGTCATACCCGCCTATAACGAAGAAAATGCTATTGCTGAAACAATCGCAAGCATTCACACAGCTCTTTCAGAATTGCCTATTAGCTATGATGTCATAGTGGTCGATGATGGATCATCCGATCAAACACTGGACAATGCCAAAAAATGTGATGCCCGTGTTGTGCAAAATCCAATGAACTCCGGATATGGTGCAAGTCTGAAACGAGGGATCGCATCAGGCAATTCAGAGTACGTTGCGATTATGGATGCAGATGGAACCTATCCTGCATCAGAGCTGCCCGCAATGTTTGAACTGGCGCAGGAAGTCGACATGGTTGTCGGTGATCGCGGTGCAAAAATGACCAATGTCCCACTGATCCGACGACCCGCGAAATTCATGCTTAATTCCCTTGCAAACTATTTGGCACAACGCAAAATCCCTGACCTCAATTCAGGCTTACGGGTGTTTCGTCGAGACTCTCTAACCAAATTTATTCCGCTTCTACCAATGGGTTTTTCGTTTACGACGACCATTACGCTTTGCATGATCTGTTCGTTTATGAATGTGGTTTATCACCCCATCGAATATCGTCAGCGGGTGGGGAGTTCCAAAATCAAACCTCGGGACTTTTTCAACTTTATTCTTTTAGTTGTCCGCTCGATTGTTTTGTTTAATCCCTTGCGTGTGTTCTTGCCGCTGGGTGCGGTCATATTGGGGCTAGGAATAATGAAGCTCGCCTATGATATGATTGGGGGCAACCTATCAGAAAGTGCGCTCCTTGGGATTCTAGCCGCCATCATGATATGGTCGTTGGGACTGATCGCAGACATGATCGCTCGTCTACACTTAAGACCATAGCGAATGCCGGATAATTCACAAAAACCACATATTGCAGTGTTAGGTGCGGGCCCTGCTGGAGCTGCCGCCGCTTATACCTTGTCTCGCAACGATCAGGCTAATGTCACTGTCCTGGAACAGCGCGGCGAAGTTGGTGGAAATGCGGGCAGTTTCAAACTCGATGGTATTTGGTGCGATCACGGAAGTCACCGCCTTCATCCGGTTGCGGAACAACGCGTGCTCGATGACATTCATGAGCTCCTTGGTGACGATCTTTTATGGCGTCCGCGCCATGGTCGCATTCTTCTCCAGAAACGATGGATCCACTTTCCGCTAAAGCCGATGGACCTGTTGTTGAAATTGCCCAAAGCTTTCACCGCTTCGCTTGCCTTTGACACAATTCGCAAATTCTTACCCGGCAAAAAACCCGCAGAAGAAAACTTTGCTACCGTTCTCCATCATGGCTTAGGACCGACGCTGAGCCGTAACTTTTACTATCCCTATGTGGAAAAACTTTGGGGCATACACCCGACTGAGCTTGCCGTGAAACTGGCAGAACGTCGTGTATCTGGAAGTTCAGTTTTGAAGATCCTCAGCAAAATCATCCGTCAAATACCTGGGCTAAGATCGAAAACCACCGGTATATTTTTCTTCCCCCGGAAAGGCTTTGGGCAAATTACCGAAGGCCTTAGCGCAGCAGCTATCAAACACGGTGCAAATTTACAGCTAAACAAAACTGTTTCGGTCATCGAACGTGATGGGAATCGGATCACCGGGCTGCGATTTCATGACGGCAACGACGAACATCGATTAGAAACAGATTCAGTTTGGTCGACGCTGCCAATCACTTTGCTCATCAAAATGATTTCCCCGGCACCACCGCCAGAAGTTATCCAAGCCGCCGAAAGCATCCGTTATCGAGGCATGATCCTGATCTACCTCATTCTTGAGCAATCGCAATTCACCGAATTTGATGCTCACTATTTTCCGGAATTATCGGTTCCGATTTCACGCATGTCTGAGCCAAAAAATTATGTCGGCACGGCCGATCCGACGAGCCATACTGTTCTATGTGCTGAACTCCCTGCCGATCCGGGAGACCAATATTGGCAGATGAGTGATGAAGAACTCGGCCACAAATATTGTGAATGGCTCGCTTCGGTCGGATTGCCGGTGGAAGCAAAGGTCAAAAATGTTGTTACTCGACGGTTAGGTCAAGCTTACCCGGTCTACGATCGCGACTACGAAAAATATTTCAACGTGATGGATGAGTGGCTCACGGGCATGGATGGCCTACTCACTTTCGGACGCCAAGGATTGTTTGCTCATGACAATACCCATCACGCTATGACCATGGCCTATGCGGCTGCGGATTGTTTGCAACCTACTGGTTCGTTTGACTGGGAACGTTGGGCTAACTATCGACAGGATTTTGAATCTCATGTCGTCGAAGACTGATGATCCATCAAGTTGGTCTTGAATATGGAACAATCAAAAACTGCCACAGCCTCGACGAAGATTAATGTTTTGATGTACCACTCAATATCAAAATCAAGTGGCCCAACCAGTATTTCTCCCGAAATATTCAAGGATCAGATGGATGCGCTCGCTGAGTGCGGATATACCGCAATTTCGCTCAAAGACTTTCGCAAATGGTGTGAAGGATCCATCGATATTTCTGAACGATCTGTTGTTATCACATTCGATGATGGATTTACTGATTTTCACAACCACGCATTCCCGATATTGAAAGCGAATGACTGGCCGGCAACGGTGTTCTTGCCAACTGGAAAAATGGGGGAAGTAGAGGATTGGGTTGGGGGAAAAGACAACCCAGCGCGACCTCTCATGAGCTGGGAACAAGTGAGCGGGCTCGCCGCACAGGGTATCGATTTTGGTGGTCACGGTGTCACTCATCCCGACTTGTCAACTCTATCGGTGGAGGATTTACATTATCAAATCCTACAATCTCGAGACGATATTGAACAGAACATTGGACAGAAGCCGGAGAACTTTGCCCCGCCCTATGGGGCGGCCAACGACACCGTCAAAAATGTAATCCAGAAATATTATAAAACTTCAGTCGGAACCAAATTTGACCGCGCCGAGAAACATTGTGATCTTCATGATATCCCCCGTATCGAAATGTATTATTTTCTCAATACCAAACACTGGCGTGCTTACCTTGAGGGCAAAGGCGAGTGGTATTTCTGGCTTCGGAAAACAATGCGTAAAGTGCGACTCTTATTCTAGCGCCGGCTGTCTGGCCGAATGGTAACGTGCTGATGAAGTTTAGAAACACTCTCTGATTCAGCCCCACCATCGTAAACCATCTCACCCCAAACATTCAAATGCAGTAATCTCATCTTCAAATCTTGGTCCGCACTCTCATGTATTGAGTGTATTTGCCTGTTTGTGAGCTCGAACAAATTACCGACAAACGAGTTGTCAAAATATTTAGGTGATATTTTCATGCGTTGAAAAACGGTTGTCCAAAAACCAATTTTTATGCGTTGACTAAGGTCTTTAGGCACGTAGCGATCGGCGACTTCCCGAACCACCCATTTATCTCGCATAAAAGGATGTGCTTTCTCGAACACAAATGGTGAGACTTTGAGTTTGTATTTATCAGGCATGTTGACGGCGGTCTTAACAACGTCGTTGTCGAGAAATGGAAACCGTGCTTCGATGCTGGCGGCCATCCCCATTGTATCATTTCTGTGAAGCAGTGAACGTAGATGGTAGTGGAGATAATCAAGTGTCCAAATGTTTTTCTCGGACACTTTGTGTCCGACCAGATTTGTCACTGCATGACGTGTTTTGTCTTCGTCTTCTTCAATCTCATTTCGACTTAAGAGCGCTCGCACCATTTTTTGATTTTCACCATCATAGGGCCAAGCCAACACACCTACTCCGGGAATCCTGCGCACCAGAGTTCTAAGGCCTTTACCGAATTGATAATATGCGTCGGTGATACGTTTGCGACCAAGCCATGGATATCCCAAAAAGCACTCGTCAGATCCCTCTCCGGAAAGCAGTCCTTTGACACCGGAATCTCGCGCCAATTGAGCAACCATCATCAAGGGCGCGCAATTGGGATGGTAGGTATAAGGATGCTCATAGTGTTTCATGACCCGTGGAAGAAGGTCGACAAAGTCTTGTTCTTCGACGTCGACCGATTTGAGGTCTAATTTCAAATGACTGGAAAGGGAAGCTGCTGCGTCGTATTCACTCCAACTACCCTTTACGTTAGCGTGAAATATGGCGAGATTATTGTATTTTCTAGAAGCCA